>CP085928.1:300000-600000 GCA_020735665.1 Lachnospiraceae bacterium GAM79 | reverse complement strand
AATAATAACATATTTTTGTACAGTTCGGCGCATTTTACCGAATATTTTGGTGTAATTTTCGGCTATCATTTCCATTGAAATGCTTTTTTTCGTATGCTAGAATGGTAAACGTTGTATTGTAAGTAATTTTAATATCATAAAGAAAGAGTGAAAAAAATGAAGATTACCAGAGATGATATCAGAAATGTTGCGATTATTGCCCATGTTGACCATGGCAAAACAACATTAGTGGATGAACTTTTGAAACAGAGTGGTGTATTCCGTGATAATCAGGAAGTTACCGAACGTGTCATGGACTCAAATGATATTGAACGTGAACGTGGTATCACGATTCTTTCCAAGAACACTGCCGTCCGTTATGGTAAGACAAAGATCAACATTATCGACACTCCGGGACATGCTGATTTCGGTGGTGAAGTAGAACGTGTCCTGAAGATGGTAAATGGTGTTATTCTTGTTGTTGATGCTTTCGAAGGTGCCATGCCACAGACCAAATTCGTTCTGAAGAAAGCATTGGAGCTGAACCTCAGTGTTATTGTATGTGTAAACAAATGTGACCGTCCTGAAGCTCGTCCTAAAGAGGTTGTAGATGAAGTTCTTGAGCTTCTAATCGAATTGGATGCAAATGACGATCAGCTTGACTGCCCATTTGTATTTGCATCAGCAAAGACAGGTGTTGCTTCTCTTGATCCAGATGAACCGGGTACAGATATGAAGCCACTGTTTGATACCATCGTTGATTATATTCCTGCTCCTACCGGTGATCCGGATGCAGGTACACAGGTTCTGATCAGCACGATCGACTACAATGAATATGTAGGCCGTATCGGTGTTGGCAAGGTTGACAACGGTAAGGTCGTTGTAAATGAGCCTGTTGTTATTGTAAATGAACATGACCCTGACAGAATGTTAAAGGTTAAGATCGGTAAGCTCTATGTTTACGAGGGTCTGAATAAAGTAGAAGTAAATGAAGCAGACATCGGATCGATCGTAGCCATCTCCGGTATTGCAGATGTTAATATCGGTGATACGATCTGTTCTCCTGAAAATCCGGACCCAATCCCATTCCAGAAAATTTCAGAGCCAACTATTTCCATGACATTCATGGTAAATGATTCTCCTTTCGCCGGTAAGGAAGGAAAGTTTGTAACCTCCAGACATTTACGTGACAGATTGTTCCGTGAATTAAATACAGATGTCAGTCTCCGTGTAGAAGAAACAGAGACAACAGAAGCTTTCAAGGTATCCGGTCGTGGTGAACTTCACTTATCCGTCCTGATCGAGAACATGAGACGTGAAGGATATGAATTTGCAGTCAGCAAAGCCGAAGTTATCTATAAGACAGACGAACGCGGTAAGAAGCTTGAACCATTTGAGATTGCATATATCGATGTTCCGGATGAATTTACCGGAACAGTTATTAATATGTTAAATTCCAGAAAGGGTGAGCTTCAGGGTATGGCTCCTACCGGAAACGGTACAACCAGACTGGAGTTCCTTGTACCTTCCCGTGGACTGATCGGTTTCCGTGGTGACTTCATGACCGCTACAAAGGGAAATGGTGTTATCAATACGATCTTTGATGAATATCTCCCATATAAGGGTGATATGAACTATCGTTCACAGGGTTCTCTGATCGCATATGAGACCGGTACTTCTATCACTTATGGTCTGTTCAATGCACAGGAAAGAGGTACACTGTTCATCGGACCAGGTGAACCTGTATATGCCGGAATGGTTATCGGTGAAAATGGACGTACCGATGATATCGAAGTAAATGTCTGCAAGAAGAAACAGTTGACCAACACCCGTTCTTCCGGTGCTGATGATGCATTAAAGCTGACACCTCCTAAGGTACTCAGTCTGGAGCAGGCACTTGACTTCATCGATACAGATGAGCTTCTTGAGATCACTCCTAAGAGCTTCCGTATCCGTAAGAAGATCCTTGATCCTACACTTCGTTTCCGTGCTAAGAGAGATGCCGGAAATAAATAAGCATTTATGTTATAATAATAAATATTACAGTAAGACCGCAGGCAGCCTGATCGCTACCTGCGGTCTTTATTTGTAGAATAACAAGAAAAGCCCTGTATTTTCATACAGAGCTTTTCTTATCAGATTTATTAATCCTCCCATGGGCGGATTCTGTATTTTGCACCGATCGAATCACAGATTCTCCGGCATTCTTCCTCTTCCTCTTTTGTAATCGTGGTATCTACAGTCGTCATAACTACATTTGTTACATACTTTGTAGAACTTCTTGCAAAGTCAAGCATCGCATCAAAGGATTTATCTCCAAACTTACTTCTGACCAGTTCATGATACCGATCTGCATTCGGCGTATTCAAGCTGATCGATACCGTGTCGATCAGGCCTTCCATCTCCGGTGTGATATCTCTGCCATTTACAAGATTTCCCAGCCCATTCGTATTCAAACGTATCGGCATATGATAAGTCTCCTTTACAAATGCCGCAACCTTCTTCAACACCTCAAAGGCTTCCGTCGGTTCTCCGAATCCACAGAACACAACCTCATTAAACCGGCTCATATCGAATTTTGCAAATTCAGCAATCACTTCTTCTGCTGATGGTTCTCGCTCTAACCACAGACTCTTTGATTCACCAACATGATCCATGTTCTGTCTGAGACAGAATGTACATGCACATGGGCATTTATTTGTCAGATTTACATACAGATTATTATGAACTTTATATAATATCTCCATACTATTCGCCTCCTGTTATCTGGCAAGCTTGTACAGACATTCCTCAAAACACACTCCATCGGTCAATGGAAGCTCCATCTCAACGGAACGTTTGATACATTCTTTGATAAATACACTTGCCTTCTTAACTGATTCTGTAAAATCTACATTATTTACGGCATCCGCCGCAAGAATCGCCGAAAAGACATCTCCGGTACCGGAGCGCGACTCTCCGATCTTCTTCGTCTTCACAACGGTTACTTTTCCATTTTCATAGCAGAAGTTAGCAAGGAAGCTTCCCCGCCTGATTCCTGTTATCACAACTTTTACCTGTCTGCTCTCTGACTGTGCTGCCAGCTTCTCCGCCATAGCTTTCAGTTCATCCATATGCCAGTCATCCTTATATGGTGTATCCGTCAGAACACATGCCTCTGTGGTATTTGGAGTAAGGATATCAGCAAACCGCACCAGCTTTTTCATCTGCTGGCACAGTTCGTCTGTATAGGTCGGATATGGTTTGCCATAGTCACCCATTACCGGATCCACGATCACCTTTGTCTCCGGTCTTTTAAAATCCGTAAGGAACCGTTCCACTATACTGATCTGTTCACTGGAACCCAGGAATCCGGTACAGACACCGGAAAACTGCAGATCCAGCTTCTTCCATTCATCGATATACCTCTGCATATGATCTGTAAAATCTTCATAATAGAAGCTGTCAAACCCCGTATGATTGGAAAAAATCGACGTCGGAACCGGACAGCACTGAACCTTCATTACAGAAATAATCGGCATTGCTACTGCTATGGAACAGCGTCCAAATCCTGAGTAATCATTTATAACTGCTATCTTTTTCTGGTTATTATGCGAACCCTGCATATCTTATGCACCTTTCTAACATAAAATCTTGGGTGTATATCAAAATAATCTTCTATCCGGTAATCTATACATAAATACCTGATTTTCTCTGTTACTGTCTTACCTTGATATGAACCTCACGGAGCTGCTGCTCTGTAACCTCACCAGGGGCGCCACACATCAGATCCTGTGCATTTCCGTTCATAGGGAACGGAATAATCTCACGAATATTTTCTTCATTACGAAGGAGCATGATCATACGATCAACACCGGGAGCCATACCGGCATGTGGTGGTGCACCGAACTGGAATGCATTGTAAAGTGCTCCAAACTTTGTCTTCAGATCTTCTTCTGTGTATCCTGCGATCTCAAATGCTTTTACCATGATCTGCATATCGTGATTTCTGACAGCACCGGATGAAAGCTCGATACCATTACATACGATATCATACTGGTATGCCAGAACATCTAACGGATTCTTCTCATTTAAAGCTTCCAGACCACCCTGTGGCATGGAGAACGGATTATGTGTAAAGATGATCTTCTTTGTTTCCTTATCGTACTCGTACATAGGGAAATCGTTAATATAGCAGAATCTGTATGCATTCTTCTCGATCATATCAAGTCTTGCACCGATCTCATTACGAAGCTGTCCTGCAAAGGAAGCTGCCAGTTCTTCTACATCGGCAATGAAGAAGATAGTATCACCTGCTTTCAGATTTGCAAGCTCTGCGATCTCACTCTTCATATCATCCGGAATGAACTTATCGATTGGTCCCTTGTATGTCATATCGTCCAGAACTTCCAGATATCCAAGACCTCCCATACCGATAGACTGAGCATACTTTAAGAGCTTCTCATGCTGTCCCTTTGACAGTTTCTTCGGTACATTGATCGCACGTACAGTCTTGCCATGGAATGGCTTAAATGTACATCTCTGGAAGAAATCTGTCAGATCGATGATACGAAGCGGATTACGAAGATCCGGCTTATCCGTACCGAATTCTAACATTGCCTGCTTATAGCTGATGATCGGATAAGGAGCCTGTGTTACAACAGAGCCTTCCGGTGCGAATTTCTCAAATGTTGCTGAGAGAACTTCCTCTCCTACTTTAAATACATCTTCCTGTGTTGCAAAGCTCATCTCAAAATCGAGCTGATAGAACTCACCCGGTGAACGGTCTGCTCTTGCATCCTCGTCACGGAAGCATGGTGCAATCTGGAAATATTTGTCAAATCCTGCAACCATCAGCAGCTGCTTGTACTGCTGTGGAGCCTGTGGCAGAGCATAGAACTTGCCTTTAAATTTTCTGGATGGAACAATATAGTCTCTTGCACCTTCCGGTGATGAAGCACACAGAATCGGTGTCTGGATCTCTAAGAATCCCATCTCTGTCATCTTCTGACGAAGGAAGCTGATCACCTGTGAACGGAAGATCATATTATCCTTTACTTTTTTATTTCTAAGATCCAGATATCTGTATTTGAGTCGGACATCTTCTCTTGTCTCCTTGGATGTCATGATCTCAAACGGAACCTGCTTGTATACTCTTCCAAGCACTTCTACGGAATGTGCCTCCAGTTCGATCGTTCCTGTCGGGATCTTTGGATTGTATGTCTCCTCATCTCTGTGCTCGATCACACCTGAGATGGATACACAATCCTCTTTTGTAAGTCCATCTAATAACGAAGTGTCTCTCATAACTACCTGAAGAACACCATACATATCTCTCAGGTCGATGAAGGATACACCACCATGATCACGGATGTTCTCGATCCATCCTGCCACCTTCAGCTCTGCGCCAACGTCGCCTTCGCTGATCTCATTTAAGGTTCTGTTACGATAAATGTTTGAAATGGTCATTTTCTGCATTATCTCCTTTGACTGATTTTTATATTTCACAGGTTGCATAAAAAAAGAACTATGCCTGCCCTGCATCCAGGACGAACATAATTCATATCCGCGGTACCACCTGATTTACTGTCTCTTATCTGACAGTCCCTTTCCTTGTTTCACGCACAATTGCGGCGCACCTACTACTGTGAGGTCCATTTCGCAGAACAACCATCTCGCATTTTCCGGTCATCTCTGCAAATGTCTTCTTCACGGGTTCAGCTTGCAGCTGTTAGAGTGTTATTCACGCTTATTCATTCTGCCGGATTCTCACCACCGCCGGCTCTCTGGGAGCGATAAAAAGCGCTACTTCTCTCCGTCTTCGCCTTTTCAATGTGTCAATTATATAGCAGGGAAAATGGCTTGTCAACGGACTTTTCTTAAAAATACAACCCCATTCATAAAAAAATACTTGCCACATAAAAACAATTATGCTAGTATTGCTTTAAACCGTTGAAGGAGAGTAAGTACATGATGCGACAAACATCCCAGAGAGCTGCCGCCGGTGGAAGGCAGTATGTTTTCCATGATGGAATGGACTCCCGAGGGCAAGCTGAACGATGTGGTACGATTCCTGTATATGCATTCTGTATGTAAGCCGGAGATGATACTCCGTTAAGAACGAGATATCTGTAATGTATGTATTTGCAGACAATGAGCGGGCGTATCTGATACGTCAAGCCGGGTGGCACCGCAGGAAACAGTTTCTAATGAACAATCTCCTGTCCCAGCATTTTTATACTGGGGCAGTTTTTTTATGTCTTAATATCTATCACAAATCCATGCAAAATTCTTTGCCCACAAGGATGATGATTTTGCAAAATGCATGACATTATAAAATTCCCCGGAACATATTTATATATCCCATCAAAGATAACCGGGATAACTTAAACTATTTATACAAATGAATCAAGCATTGGAGGGTTATGATTATGAAAAAAGATGCAAACATTCCGTACAAAATCTATTTAAGTGAAAACGAGATCCCAAAAGAGTGGTATAACGTACGTGCCGATATGAAGAACAAGCCGGCACCTCTGTTAAATCCGGGAACACTTCAGCCAATGACAGCCGATGATCTTCGTCCTGTATTCTGTGACGAACTGATCGCGCAGGAGCTGGATGACACCACCCCATACATCCCGATTCCACAGGAAATTCAGGACTTCTATAAAATGTACCGTCCTGCTCCACTGGTTCGTGCATACTGTCTGGAAGAAAAGCTGCAGACACCAGCTAAGATCTACTACAAATTTGAAGGAAACAACACAAGCGGCAGCCACAAATTAAACTCCGCTATCGCTCAGGCTTATTATGCTAAGCAGCAGGGGTTAAAGGGTGTTACAACCGAGACCGGTGCCGGTCAGTGGGGAACCGCCCTCTCTATGGCATGCTCCTACTTTGGCCTGGACTGTCAGGTATATATGGTTAAGGTTTCCTATGAACAGAAGCCATTCCGTCGTGAAGTTATGCGTACCTACGGTGCAACCGTAACTCCATCTCCTAGTACCACAACAGAGGTTGGCCGCAAGATCCTTGCTGAGCATCCTGGAACAACCGGAAGCCTTGGCTGTGCCATCTCAGAAGCTGTTGAAGCAGAGTCCAAGCAGGAAGGCTATCGTTATGTACTCGGAAGTGTACTGAATCAGGTATTACTTCACCAGACTGTTATCGGTCTTGAAACAAAAGCAGCACTTGACAAATATAACATCACACCGGATATCATCATCGGATGTGCCGGCGGCGGTTCAAACCTCGGTGGTCTGATCTCCCCATTTGCAGGCGAGGTTCTCCGTGGCGAGAAGAACTACCGGATCATCGCTGTAGAACCGGCATCCTGCCCAAGTCTGACAAGGGGTGTCTATGCCTATGATTTCTGTGATACCGGCAAGGTATGTCCACTGGCAAAGATGTACACCCTCGGAAGCGGATTCATTCCTTCACCAAACCATGCAGGCGGACTTCGTTATCACGGTATGAGCCCTGTTGTATCCCAGCTCTATCATGATGGCATCATCGAAGCCAGAAGTGTTGAACAGACAGCAGTATTTGAAGCAGCAACCCAATTTGCAAGAGTGGAAGGTATTCTTCCTGCTCCTGAAAGCAGCCACGCGATCCGTGTTGCTATCGACGAGGCACTGAAATGTAAAGAAACCGGGGAAGAAAAGACGATCGTCTTTGGTCTGACCGGAACCGGATATTTCGATATGGTTGCTTATGGCAAATATAACGATGGTGAGATGAGCGATTATATTCCTACCGACGACGATCTGAAGGCAGGTTTTGACGGAATCCCTCATTTCCCCGGAAATGAATTCTAAATCGGCCCTATAAAAAAAGGAAGCTGACAATACATATTATTACGCAAGACGCTTTCGCTCTATTTCTCATGTAGCGGTACTAAAGTTCTCCACTTCGTGGCTCACTAAGTACCGACATTCGAAAAGGCTTGCTCCATAATAGTATTGTCAGCTTCCTTTTCTAGTATCAACTTATAGGATATACTTCATGCTAATATCTTTTTCTCATTTTTATTCTGTTTTCTTCATCACCGCAACAGCTTCCGGACTTCGGTGTTGTAGGTATCCGGATCGTTGGCTTTGCGAATCTTTTTTAATATCTTCTGCTGGTCGGGAGCTTCAAAAAGACATTCCATAAACGACCACAACTCTTTCATCTTAAACATGACATTTCTCGCTCCAAGCCCTGCTTCCATATAACCGGCAAACAGTTCATCGTGGAATGCCAGAAGGATTCCTGCGTTATAGCAGCACCTCTGTTCTGCAATCTCCTGTGGAAGAAACGGATTTCCTATGATTCCACGTCCGATCATGATCTTATCAACCTGTGGATATCGTTCCTGAATATTTTTATAGCCGGCAGCATCGGTAATATCACCATTATAGCAAAGGACACTTTCTGTCTGCTCTCCATATCGTTCTACTGCCAGATCGAACATAGCAAGATCTACGCTGCCACCATAATAATCTTCTCTGGTTCTCGGATGAATGATCACTTCGGTAAATGGATATTTCATTAATACATCCAGAATATCCGGGAATTCATCTGCAAATTCCATTCCCAGTCTGGTCTTTACCGATATTTTGCAGATATCGGCTGCAAATATCTCCTCAAGGAAATGATCCAGCTTTACGGGATCTGCCAACATCCCTGAACCTTTTCCTTTTGAAACAACCGTACCGGAAGGACAGCCCATGTTTATATTGATCTCATCATATCCCATATCAGCTAAAGCTTTTGCCGCTTTTATAAAGCCTTCTGAATGATTCGTCAGAATCTGCGGGATCACCGTTATGCCCGTATTATGTTCAGGGCGAACATCCGCCAGCTCACGATGTCTGAACGGTTTCCCCTTTGCAGGAGCTATAAAAGGCGTAAAATACCGATCGATTCCTCCAAAATATTTCTGATATGCATTTCTGTATATATATCCGGTTATCCCCTCTAAAGGTGCCAGATAGAGCATCATAATTCTCCTTCCAATTATTAAAACATATGTCATCATGATAATCGCAGACACAGACTTCTTATACTTTTATGTCATCACAGCAGTCGCCAAACTCAGTACTCAAATATAGCCAGTGATATATGTTATCTGCATATTCTCACCGGCTATATTCTGACTTATATTTCTATTATACTGTTATTACTCTACGCTGTAGTTTGGAGCTTCCTTTGTGATATGAATATCATGTGGATGGCTCTCTTTTAATGATGCTGCTGAGATCTTAACAAACTCTGCTTTCTCATGTAATTCAGGAATGTTGTGAGCTCCACAGTATCCCATACCGGAACGAAGTCCGCCGATCAACTGGAATACAGTATCTTCAACAGAACCCTTGTATGCAACACGTCCTTCTACACCTTCCGGAACAAGCTTCTTTGCATTCTCCTGGAAGTATCTGTCCTTGCTTCCATTCTCCATAGCTGCGATAGAACCCATACCTCTGTATACCTTGTACTTACGTCCCTGATATAATTCGAAGTCACCAGGAGCTTCATCTGTACCTGCAAATAAGCTACCCATCATACATACATTTGCACCTGCTGCAATTGCCTTTGTGATATCTCCTGAGTACTTAATACCACCATCAGCGATAACAGGAATACCCGCATTCATAGCTGCATCATATGCTTCCATAATAGCTGTGATCTGTGGTACACCGATACCTGCAACAACACGGGTTGTACAGATAGAACCAGGTCCGATACCGATCTTAACTGCATCTACGCCCATATCGATCATTGCCTGTGTACCGGCCTTAGTAGCTACGTTACCGGCGATAACCTGAAGATCCGGATACTTCTCCTTTACCATCTTGAAAGTACGAAGTACGTTTGCTGAATGTCCATGTGCTGTATCAATAACGATCGCATCAACCTTTGCTGATACAAGTTCAGCAACACGATCCAGAATATTTGCTGTACATCCAACGGCTGCTGCACAGAGAAGTCTTCCCTGTGGATCCTTAGCAGAATGTGGATATTTGATCGTCTTCTCGATATCCTTAATTGTGATAAGTCCTTTTAATCTGAAATCATCGTCAACGATCGGAAGCTTTTCTTTGCGAGCCTTTGCAAGAATCTTCTTTGCTTCCGGTAATGTAATGCCTTCCTTTGCTGTGATCAGACCTTCTGAAGTCATTGACTCGCTGATCTTCTTGGAATAATCTTCTTCAAACATCAGATCACGGTTTGTAATGATACCGACTAATTTGCCATCCTCTGTGATAGGCACACCTGAAATTCTGAACTTTGCCATAAGTGCATTTGCATCGGCAAGTGTATGCTCAGGAGATAAATAAAATGGGTCAGAAATTACACCATTCTCAGAACGCTTAACCTTATCTACTTCCTCTGCCTGCTCCTCGATTGACATATTTTTGTGAATAACACCGATACCACCCTGACGAGCCATAGCGATAGCCATTCTGTGCTCTGTTACGGTATCCATACCGGCACTCATAAGAGGAATCTGAAGCTGTATTTTCTTTGTTAAGTTAGTTGTTAAATCCACGTCATTTGGAAGCACCTCAGAATATGCAGGTACTAATAATACGTCATCAAATGTAATTCCTTCGCCTATGATCTTACCCATTTTTTTCTCTCACTTTCTTTTTTTTATTTGTAAGTTGATATAACAGGAGCATTCAAACGAACGCTCCTGTTATATCCAAAATATATGATGCTATGCTATCAAATAACCTATTTAATGTCAAGATTATTTATTACCAAAAAATTTCTTTTTTATGAGGAATTATCAGTTATCTTTAATTTTCTGCTACCGGAGCCTGATAAATAAACGCTTCCGACTTTCCGATATCAATGCTGTCATCACCAACCTGAGCAACATAGACTTCCTCACCATCGTCAAACGTGATATCAGGAATAAACAGAGTATTCCGATCTATATAGATTGTTTCCTTCTTGAATCCGTTGTTGATCCAAACAAAACTGCATTCATTGAAATTCTCACCCTTGATATAATATCCATGGGGCTGCTCCGGTGCTTTCTCCGGGTCATCGGACAATTTCTGATAATCGCCTTCTTTTATATCCGTAATATAGATTGGTTCTACACCATACTGCATATCGGTAGGCTCATATGGCCAGCCATCCGGATACATATATCGCTTACCGTATAACATATCATATTCTACATTCCACATTACATCGCTGTATTCAGGATCATCTTCGCTGTAAAGTGTATGCACCTTCTGCATGGCACTCTTTTCAAGTCCGATCACATCAAACAGCTTCGTACTCAGATCATAAGCCGGAATGTCTTCATCTTTATCAATGAAATGCTTCATATTGCTCCATATGAAATATTCCGTCTGATACAGATTTCCATTCTCTACATCATCATTTGTCAGTTCAAATCCCGGTAAATGATCACCATACATTACCAGTACTACATCTTCATCATAATTCTTCAGTTCTTCAATTAAATCCTTGATAAATTCATCCATCTCATGAAGCTGATTGCAATAATATGTCCATTCATTGTCCAGTTCTTCACTTCCCGTACCTGTTACTTTTACCGGATAGGAATAATTCTCATAATCTAATTCACTCGGATATCTTCCATGTCCCTGAACGCTGACCGTGAAGATAAAATCCTTGTCCTCTGTAGATTTCAAGGTCTTCATGATCTCTCCGGTCAGTACATTATCCTTTTCCCAGTTTTTCTGGGTATGCTCTACGTCATACATGTATTCCATAGGGGTAAATGTATCAAAGCCAAGATTCTTGTATACGATATAACGGTCATAGAATGTACCGTCATGGTTATGCATCGCATGAGTAGAATAACCAAGCTTTTTAAACTGTGTCGCCATCGTCTCACAGGTTGTACTTCCAAGTACCGTCTTATATGGATATTCACCGGCACCGAAGTATGCCACATCAAATCCGGAAAGCACCTCAAATTCCGAATTTGCCGTTCCCGCTCCGATTGCAGGCATCGTAAGGAAACCTGACGAACATTCTTCTTTTAATTTTGTGAAATTCGGAATCGGATTCATATTAAAAGATAATTCTTTTACATGTGATGGATCCATGAAGGATTCCAACTGAACTACAATTACGTTTGGCTTTCTCTTTGCAAATTTTGCTCCCGAAGCTTTCACCGTATCCAGTTCATCCTTGATCTCAAGCATCTTTTCTTCACTGTAATCTGACGGCTCACTGATTCCGACATCCACTACACTGTTTGAAAAGCAATATACAAAACCATATTTATCGTATGCTGTTGCCAGATTTGCAAAGTTATCCGAGATTGCCTGTGCATTTAATGCAATCTTTGTAAATAGCATAACCATACAGAAAGATGCAACGATCAGAACCGTTGTACGGATCCTGTAAATATTTCCCTGGATTGTCGGGGACTTTAAGAACAATATGATAACCGCTGCCAGTGCAACAAATAACGCTACACCGATGAATACAACCTGCCATACTGAGAAATACTTATCAATGATGGTGATCGTATTTCTCGCCATCAGCATATCGATCGCTGAAAACGGAGTGATACGAAAGCCTAAAACAATACAGTTCGTTACACCACAAAGCAGCCATGCAAATGAAATAATACCGTAACCAAACACTCTCTTACGCATCAGCAGTGCCAATGTCAGAGTAAAGAAGATAATGGAACAGTTATATAGGAACACCAAGGGTTCATTCACAATATATTTCATCGTATTGATAAATGAGTGTCTTCCCAATATCTCCAAAATAATATCCAGCACAATTGCAATCGCAACACACTGGAATATAGCTGTACTACACAATTTCTTCAATTTGTCTTTCATCTAAAACTCCATTCTGCCGTGATTCGGCAACCACTAACCAAATACTTAATGCAATCCTGTTATCTTATTCATAAACCGGTAATTTCAGAATAAGATTAAATCGGTTTCATTATAGCATTCCTTTCTTTTTATTCAATCCGCAAATTTTACAAATAATTACCTCATTTTTTCATTTTTTGCGTAATTTTTACTTACTTTTCTTCTATCTATATCTTTGGGAATGCTTTATATGATGGGAAAATATCATATTTCGGAGGAAACTACAATAAAACAATTATTAAATCTTCTTTAGGATTATTAAGAAGAAGCCCTTTGTTCCAGCATCGGATCATCGAAAGTCAGTCGTCTATGCTACTGTTTTTCTGATAAATGGCAGTGGCTCATTGAGGTTCAAAGTATCAACCATAAAAAAAGAAGCCTTAAATCTTAAGGCTTCTAAAAAATAAGAGCGCGAGACGGGGATCGAACCCGCGACCCCCTCCTTGGCAAGGAGGTGCTCCACCGCTGAGCCACTCGCGCATTTTCCATTGTTGTGATTTATTTGCCTCACAACAATGGATATGTTATCATAAGACGTTGTATCTGTCAACAACTTTTTTCAACTTTTTTAAATATTTTTTTCACGCAATGAATTACCGCATTGAGCCTAGTTGTTTTCATTCTCTGAAGGCGCCTGAACAGACTCATTTTCAATGGTCTGCAACTGCCCTTTTGCTCTGCGAACATAGCCAACGATGAGCACAACTGCACCAACTAAAAAGCATGCAAATCCAAGGAGCTGTGATACACGGATACCGGAATTGCCGATCATTAAGGAATCTGTACGAAGTCCTTCAATGATACATCTTCCAAGTCCATAGCCTGCTACATAGATAAATGCGAATTCACCTGTAAACTTCTGATGCTTTCTATATATAAGAAGAAAGATCAGCAACATCAGATTCCAGAGTGACTCATACAGGAACGTAGGATGTACTGTTATACATTCCATACCATGAAGCATCTGTGTATTTGCAAGCATGGTATCTGAGATCACTCCACTGCTGATCAGACTGTTTAGTGTTCCTTCATGTCTGTAATAATCAAGAGGGATTCCCATCGCAAATACAGAATCTGTATACGCACCAAACGCCTCCCTGTTGAAGAAATTGCCCCAGCGTCCAAGGATCTGTCCGATCAGCAGACCAAACGCTGCTGTGTCGGCAAGCCGAAGCACATTTACCTTCCGCTTCTTCGCAAAGATGCATCCGGTAATAATACCAGCAATTACACCACCATAGATCGCAAGTCCGCCACCTCTGATATTTAACATGCCAAGGATGGTTTCTTTTATATTTCCCGCCACTATATACTGATCCAGCCGGAACAATATATAATAAATTCTTGCGCCTAAGATTACCGGAATAATCAAGATCAGGATAAAGTCCAGATACATTTCCGGATCCTGCCCTGTTCGTTTCGCTTCATTTGTCACAAGGAAGTAGGCAAGGATAAATCCACACATAATGATGATACCGTAAAACCGGATTTCAAAGCTGCCAATGGATATATGATCACCTACATGCTTCAGGAAGATTCCCAAATGCGGAAAGATAATACTGTTAAAATATTCTGAAATAGTTTCCATTTTCTTGTTATCTCCTAAAGGAAGCTGTATTATACGTTGAACTTAAAGAGGATGACATCTCCGTCCTCTACCACATATTCTTTACCTTCCTGTCTTACCAGACCTTTTTCTTTGGCAGCTACCATATTGCCACATTCCATAAGATCTTTATAGCTTACAACCTCTGCCTTGATGAATCCACGCTCAAAATCAGAATGGATCTTGCCGGCTGCTCCCGGCGCTTTTGTTCCCTTCTTGATCGTCCATGCCCTGGATTCTGTCTCACCGGCTGTCAGATAACTGATCAGTCCAAGCAGTGAATAGCTTGCCTTTATCAGCTTATCAAGACCGGATTCTTTTACTCCAAGGTCTTCCAAAAACATTTTCTTTTCTTCGTCATCCAGTTCTGCCAGCTCCTGCTCGATCTGTGCACAGACAACAAATACTTCTGAATCAAATTCTTTTGCATATTCTTTTACTTTCTGAACATACTCATTTGATGCTCCATCATCTGCTACATCGTCTTCGCTTACATTTGCTGCGAAAATAACCGGTTTCCATGTAAGAAGGTTGTATTCCTCAATCCAACCCTGTTCGTCCTCATCTGTTACTTCAAGAGTCTTTGCAAGCTTACCTTCCTCCAAATGCGCTTTGATACGCTGCTGGAAATCCAGCTCCTTTGCAAGCATCTTATCATTTCTTGCACCTCGTATCGTCTTTGCTATTCTACGATCCAGAACTTCGATATCGGAAAAGATCAGCTCCAGATTAATCGTTTCAATATCACGGATCGGATCAACCGAACCATCTACATGAATAACATTTGTATCTTCAAAGCATCTGACAACATGAACGATCGCATCTACCTCTCTGATATTTGCAAGGAACTGGTTTCCCAGGCCTTCGCCTTTGGATGCGCCCTTTACGAGTCCTGCGATATCTACGAATTCAATAACTGCAGGAGTGGTCTTTGCTGAGTGATACATCTCTGTCAGCTTGTCTAACCTCTCATCCGGTACTGCAACGACACCTACATTTGGGTCGATGGTGCAGAATGGATAGTTTGCTGATTCTGCACCTGCTTTTGTCAGAGAGTTAAATAATGTACTTTTTCCAACATTGGGAAGTCCAACTATGCCTAATTTCATTTTATATATTTCCTCCTTAAAAACCTTGATTTTATGCGGCTTTGCAGGCTTCGTATTTCGCTGGTGTACCAATTAGTGTACCAATCTTGTTATATTCGCATGAAAATACATGAATTTTCATATTGCAACACCTGCCTTCAAAGCCTCTGCCACAAGGTCTATTTCTTTTTGTTTTTCTTCTTCGGTTATATGAACATACAAATTCATAGTGATACCAATATTAGAGTGTCCCAATATTTTCTGTAAGGTTTTTGGCATCATTCCACCTTCAATACATCTAGTTGCAAAAGTATGTCTTAATACATGCATCGAAAAACGCTTGATTCCTGCTTTATCGCAAATTTTAAATAAAGCTGTATCATAAGTGCTATTTTTTACAGGTTGCCCCTTTCTGCAAAGGAACACTGTATCAGCCCACTCTTTATCTATCACTTTGATTTTTCTGTTCTTTTCTTTTTGAGCCTTAAGAATACAAATTGCTTCGTCCGTAAGTGGTATTGTCCTGTATCCAGACTTGCTTTTAGGCGGTCCAACTCTCCACTCACCAACTTTGTACCTAAACTCCATTGATCTTTCGATTGTAAGAGTCTTCCTTTCAAAATTAATATCTTCCCACTTTAGACCAACAAGCTCTCCTGTTCTAAGTCCCGTCTGCAACGCAAATCTATACTGATACTCATAACTCTGTCCTTTAGCTGCCGCAAGGAAACGCCTTTGATCATCAATTGTAAGAGCCTCTTTTTTATCTGATGGCTTGCCAATATCACTCTTCACCGATTTCTTACAAGGATTTGTTATTATAACTTCGTTTTCCTTTGCAAACTCTAACATGTTATACAATGCAATTCTAGTCTGATAAATGGTTGTCGTCTTATATCCTTCATCCGCCATATCTGAAAATATTTTCTGACAATGTATCGGTTTCACTTCTGTAAGAAGTTTATTTTCTATCACGTTCTTGATATTTCTTTCATAACGTTCGGAATAATTACGAACCGTATTGGGTCTCACTGTCTTTTTCTTTAGATCGATCCAATATTCAAACCACGCATCCACAAGCATGTCTGTAGCATTCTCTAAATCACTATGTTCATCAATATATGTTGCATCTGCTATCCATTGTCTGCATTCCTGCAGTTTCTTAAAACGTTTAGATTTTCTTCGTCCAAATCTATCAGTAAATCTAGCCACATAAAGGCCATTCGTCTGCTGAGAAATTCCGACACCCAGTTCCTTACCTTTTAAGCTTTTTCCCATTCTGGCTCCTTTCCACAAGAAGCCCCAAAATAGCAGAATAAGTATACTACATTGAGGCTTGTATTTCAATATTTACCATACATATGTGTTCACAATCTACTCATGAGTAAACGAAAAAATGCTCTATTATATTTCAATATTCTCGGATATAAACTTCTCAAACTCCTTCCGTTTCACCAGTTTCTTTTTTCCTACATATAACACAAACGGACATCTTGGTGCTCTAAGCAAGCTTTCAATTCTATTTATTCCTATATTGGAATATTCTGCCGCCTCTTTTATTGTGAGCGTTACTTTCTGATAAATAGGCACCTGTCCCTGCACTTCTTTACTGTTGTCCGTTATCAAGCACATTCTGTTCCCCCCTATTCAAATTTTCATTATCCAACGCCAATTCCCTCACAATGACCTCATTGATCTGCTGAATGACACCCTCATCCTTTATCTCACCAAATACATTTATGATCTGACGCTCTCCTATCGTACACATCTGCTCTCCCATAAAAAACGTATCCTTGTAAAGCCTTCCATTCACATCCTTAGCTGTGACCTTCACATGTACCGGAAAATCCTTCTTCTTATCCTGCGTTGTTCCAGGCATTACAGTAAATACCGGTGAATGTGCATTGGCTGTATTGTTGCTAATAACTACACAAGGTCTGATTCCTGTCTGCACACACTTACCCTGATTTTTTAGTTCTGCCCATATCACCATATTTCTTCTAATCTTCATCTGTGAACACCCCCTTCTTTGGTGGCATATACAGGTGCATCATCGGCTCCTTCTCATCTACTGTAAATATACGAAAGCCTGCCTCCTTAATAAGTCCAACTCTGTAATATGCATCTGCTATTCCATAATAAATTGTATCCATATTTACGCATACAACAACTTCAGCCTTTCCCTGCCTCATACACTCTATTGCACCACTGAAGTAGCGATTATAAACCACTCGTCCCATTATTCCACGTCTGACAATCGCCACTGGGATAAGATTATTCTGTTTTGTAAATTCCCTGATTCTGTTCAACTGCCTGTTCTCTGCCTCTTCAGCTTTTATTTCATTGTGCTGCTCATCTAATGACAAAATAACAATACATCTTGTTGGATTTGTCATCAGTGGTTTCTTATTTCTGCCTTTTCTTCTCATCTCGTACTCCTATATAATGAAATTTCTTTCAAAATCTATCTTCTTCAAATGGTGATGCTGCGTGTCAAGTTTTCGTGGAACTCAATACGCCCATACACCGTTCGCGAACATCTTCTAATGCCTCATCCTCTGTCGGATATATTCCAATCACAGAACCATCACCGGCTCTCACAATCGTTCCATAATCTGTGATAGTAAACCTGATACCTATCAGATTCTCAGTAACGGGTTCTGAAGCTTTCTGATCTGTTTCTAACATCCTGCTCCGTTATCAGGTTCTGCTTTCACCTGAACTCCAGTGTTCAGCACATACACCATCACATCCAGATCCCTAGCTTTCAGAAGAAATGCCTCCAGATCATCTCTATCCTTTGTGATATCATTTATCTCCCTGACGAAAATCACTTTGACATAATCCTTTTCCATCCACTCACAAAGGCTTGTCACCTTAGCACGGTCAATATCATCCGAAGCCCCTTCATCAACGATAATTTCCACAATCGGCAGTTCTACACTCTTTGCCTTATCCAGCATATCAGCCGCCATATCCATGATCTTATCAACACTCTTTCTGGACTTGATAAAGCCAACTCCCATCACTTCATGCTCTCTCTTAAACTCATTCACATTACTTCTTGTAAATCGCATATCGCTTTCCTTCTTTCTGTAGAATTTGAAACCGATATTTGTGCACTCATATCGCTTTTTATTCCAGTCAGCGTCCTGTCTGGTATGCATTTATCATACTGTACCTGCTCTTTCAAAGTACTCCCTGCAAAAGTGAACCTTCTTCATAATTTCATCTTTCAAGGACGATTCTGTATACTCTCATACAATCTGGTAATAAGCTCCGTCTGCTCCTTGGACATGCCAGTATTCTTCTTACCAAATAGAAGGTAATCAGCGGAGCAGCCAAACTCTTGGCATATCAAAACAAGCTGATAAATAGAACATCTGGCAACTCCTGTTTCAATCCGAGACACCTGGTTCCCATTTATTCCAAGACAGGCTCCAAGCTGTGCCCCTGTCACCTCATTTTCAATACGGATATCCTGTATCCTCTGTCCAACCTCCATCATCATCTGCTTTTCTTCTGAATTTGCTTCTCTCTTCTTTTTCTACATCCTTTCTGATCGTCGTTCTGGCAACCAGAAACGGATTGTTTTTCATATTCAAAATAAGAATCGCCACACTTGCATAAAAAAGGACGCTAAGAGAAAGCCAGATCCAGTCTGGTTGCTTTCCCCTGCGTCTTTGGTGCTGCCATCTTCCGATGTGCCCGTATCAGGTGGGCTATTATTTAATTATCACATATCAGATTCTGAAAGCGCCATCTATCAGACGGCTAATTAACATACCCTCAGTATATTCCTTCAGAATCATCACACGTTTACATCTGTCACACTTCACTCCTATACCTTGAAGTGCAACCGCAGAATCATCTCCGCACACATGATAGTTCATCATCAGCTTCTTACATTGTCTGCAGCGTATCTCAATCACATCTTTATTATTCATACTACAGTTAAGCTCCTTTCCAAATACAAAAACCATCTCTTTGTACTTGAAAAGGAAAAGGGAATCACCTTTGCAAGCTTGCTTGCCGGGAGTTCCGCGCATACCTCTCGTATGCCCCGGTAAATGCTGATCTTTGAAGCCAACTGACCATGATACATCAAGGTCAGGCTCTTCCCTCTACAAACCATAAATTATTATCCTCGTAATATAGATGACGTTCTCTGCCATCAATCATACATGTGTACCTCATTCCAACACCTCCCGCTTTCAGGCTCGTCGCCCTTCTCATATTGTTTACCCGTTGTATCTCATAAACCGTTCCGTCCTTCCAGCAGAGACTTCTCGGTATCAAAATCCCATCCGTGGTAAATTCTGCAAGCACATCTACATATACCTTATTACTCATTGCTTCAACCTCCTGCCAATTATCACTAACAAATCTTAATTGTACGTGGGCAGTCCTTGAGTCTTGCACTATAGCCACATTCCTCCAGTTTTTTAAGATATGCCTGAACGCTTGATGTGGATTTCAGTCCTACATGCTTTCCTATCTCTCTGACTGTCGGAGAATACCCATGTTCCCGGTTAAAATTGCAAATAAACATATACACAACTGTCGTTTTCTCATTCAAATCATAATACATAATTTAAAATATCCTCCTTTACCTGCCATCTGGCAGTAATCGCGTATGCCAAAGTGTCAAAGCCACCTTGTACACCGTTAAGTAGAGCAATATGCCCTTATCCAAAGTATCCATGTGGATGAACCGTATGGTCTTCCTTCGCATTGATTTTTGAAAGATAACTATCCATATACATGAGTCCTCTCTGCACACTGTAATAACCAAACCTCCTGCGTATATCATCGACCGCTGCATCAGCCTTCATCATTTTCTCTCGTCTGGAAATGTCATCAAATAGATCTATCTGTTCCCAATACTTATCCGTGACCAGATCTGCCCCCCTGACTCCGATGCTCCTGATTGTCTTTGACCAGTTGTAATTCTCCTTGAACAGCCGATATGCATATTCTGTAATCTCACTGGTAATATTGGTTGCATGATCAATCTTCATCTGACGGGTAAATGAATATAAGTCACAATCGACTATATCAGCCTTTTGCATGCCTCTGGCAAATACGAAAAGCACGTATGTCAGATCATTCCTTTTCGCAGAGCCATCACGGTATACGAAAATGCAGTATCTGCTGGTACTGGAAACTTCCTTGAAGATGGTCCAAGCAGGACTCTTAACATAGATGAAGCTCTGCTGCCTGAAAACACTTCTTTCGGTGTAAAGATCAGTGGTGACAGTATGGAACCAGAGTTCCATGATGGAGACATTGCATGGGTAGTCAAACAGGAAACTGTTGAAAATGGTGAAATCGGCATTTTCTCCCTGAATGGAGATGCCTATATCAAGAAACTACGAGAAGACAAGGAGGGTATCTTCCTTGTATCACTAAATAAAAAATATGCACCCATCCGTGTCAGTGAAAATGATCGTTTTGATGTATTTGGAAAGGTCGTAGAAACCGGCAGCGCCACAGATTTATCTATCTAAATAGCGAACCATCAAATTCATGCACATTATTTTGGACATATATTCCACTATACTTTGATTTAAAGACAAACTTAGAAAACTACAAGGAAGTGATTGAAATGGCAGTTGTCAACAACTTAAAAGAAATCCGTGAAAGCCGTGGCATCATTCAGGATGATCTTGCAGCTGCAACAGGCTTCTGTACCAGAACCATCAGCCGTATTGAACGTGGAAAGTGCACTCCATCCGCTGAGTTTATGCTTCGGATATCCGCATACTTCAACCTGCTGGTTGAGGATGTATTTCATATAGAATAGTAGAGACCGGGGCAATCTGCCCCAGTCCTTACTGTTTATTATGGGGAGAGTTACCTAATAAATAGCTTTTAAATAAAACCCCATCTATATTTTTATTTTCGTATACAAACTCCCACGTATTTATAGAAGAGTTCTCTTGAAGTGTTTTTTTTACATCATCATAAGCCATTCTCATATACTGTGCTACAATTTCCGATTTAACATTACCCGTTAGATGTCCAAACGCAGGCAACGTTATTGTAAAAATCTGGTTTTTTATCGCTTCAACAAGTGTACTGCGAGTTGCCGTATATATAATTTGCGGATCTAAAATCGGTTGGGGAATCCTCATCGTTGGTGTATGTAGTATTTTTTTGTTATACCCCGGTATATCTATAGTTAAACATGTTCCTACTGGTTGTTCGCCAAGAAATTCTTTCTGAATTACCCTTTGCACATTTGACTGTAATTGTTCGCCAAAGAAATCAACCAGTGCCTTATCAAGCCCTCCATCCATTATTCCAAATGAATTTGCCGCACTTGTCACTCCGTCTATTTTTTCTATATGATCTTTCAGAAAGCTCTCTATATCGCAACAACAAAGTTCAACATTAGTCTCCCATTGAAAATACTTCATCAAGCTATCTATCATTTTTTCATCAATATCTATTATATATATTTTGTCCAGGAACTTCACTTTCCCATTTCCTTTCACCTGTCTATTTCGTAGATTTGCAACGTTACCCTTTCAATTTCTCTCATACCACTGTCTAAGATTAATCACTCAGCAATGCAATCTCAACTCCAACCACTCCATACTCCTTCTCCTCCTCACTGCTATAATATTTTAACATTGTTGAAGGCTCAAAATCATTTTCTTCAATCAGATTCTTTTTAACAAGCACTTCTTTTAATTGCACAAAAGAATCCGCTTTATGAATATCCACAACATAGGTCAATATGTTTTGTCCGGTATCTGTATTTGTAAATAATATCTTATCTCCGGGTTTGATAAGCCGTCTCTTTTCATCACAGAGTCTGAACTCAATTTTCTTCTTGCCGGCTTCTATTCCCTCGAACGGATCTGGTTTTAATCTCATTTCATGAAGCATCACCTGCAACCTCCTGATCCTTTGCTAAAGATATATCTCCTCATCAGTAGTAACGCAATAACAGCCCAATGTTCCCCCTTGTTCCATGTGTCCAGCTCCGGCGTCAATATCCATATAGTAATCTGTTCTGTAGAACTTATTACTCATATCTTTATTTAATCTGAAACAAGGAACATGTCCCACAATAATAAATTGATCAAACCGTTCTTTATCTTTCTTGGGGACTTGATGTAAGTCCATACCAACCATATAACTGTAAATATTATTTTCAAAAGCCTTTTTTATACTACTCTTAACATTAATTGTTCCATCTGCGTTCATTACATAATTATTACAATCAATACCAGTATGCGTAACGATTACATTTCCTAGATATCGGGAGCTAATTTCCGAGTAAATAGGCAAGTGCTCCAAAAAGGATAATAAATTTTTCTTCTCAAAGGCTGTCATGTTTTTAATCGACTTTAACGTGTCTCCACCTCCAAAGGCCGTCCATGTTCTCTCATCAAGAACCTTATCTGTATTCTTTTTGCCAAGAACACCGTTTAGATACATAACGGCAAATAACTCATGATTACCAAGCAGCAATTCCATCGAGTTATCTAAAATATATGGTTTGACATATCTCAACAGAGCAATCCCATCCGGCCCTCGATCCAAAATATCTCCCATAATTATTAAATTATCTTTTTCTCCATCAAATTCTATCTTCTTCAAAATTTGCTTAAATTCTAACAAATTACCATGAATATCTGATATTAAATATAGCATATTACTCCTACCCATTCTGATCTATGTTTTCATCAATTTTCTTAAGTTCCGATATAAATGATTCATCCTGTCTAGGCCAAATAAATCTCGTTAACAACCCTATAAATATCTCTTCCGCAGACAGCAGACTCATACATACCATTACAATATACAATATCTTTGAAAAAACATTGATTTCTGCAAAGCACTCCTCAACAGCTACTGTTGCAAGTCTTACATTAAAAGGAATCGTAACAAATAAAACAAGAACGAACATCCATATACTTTCATTCTTTTTAATGAAAGACACACTTTTCACAGCTAAACACAATATTCCAACTGCAGTTGCAATTCCCCATAAACCAAATGTGCATGTCAATCCTGAACATACGGAAGAATACAATATCATACCTACATTGACTGCACCTATTACTAATTTTGCCATATCGTATCTCAAATTCATTGAAACAGCGCTCCTATCCATATACTGATATCTGCAACTACTACAAGCGGCACTATAAATTGAAAAACTAAAATTACAAGACTTACACATATATTTGCTGCCCCACATATACCATGTACAGCAAAATAATCGACTCTTCTTTGTCTATCAAACAACACAGAAAGATTTGCTTTTGCTGCATCGACAACGAAACCTCCAAATAGACTGCTTAAAGCATGTTCCCCATCTAATCCTTCAGTAAAAGCCAGGTTCATGAGTACTAAAAAAACATTCTGTAATGCGGCAAATAACAGAGCTACTTTCCATGGTCTCAAGAAATTTCCAAATGTTGCCAATATCATAAGTACTCCTGCTAACAACAAATTCATTTCCACACCAGCAAGATTAATCTGTGCTCTTTTTGTATTGCTCTTTATCTTTGATTCATCGATTAAAACATATGCACCAAGGAACATTCCATTCAACATCACTCCAGCTTCAAACACTCTTCCATTTTCATCACTTAAGCAGGAAAAAGCATGTGCAGATTCGTGCAATATCGTTCCCAGAAAAATACCTCCAATACTTCCCAGTAATATATTCAATATAGTAAGATCTTCCATCCCCCATGTATTTTCATATGCAAATATACAGTAAAGCCCATATGCAAAAACCGGCAGGAATAAGATGCACAACAGAAAGTTCAATATTCTAGGAATTACCGAATTTGTTCTAGTCTTATTAGGAATAATCAATGTATATAATTTCATCTCATCTATATGCATACTTCTTCCTGCTTCTCTTACTAGCATACATTCTTTTAAGAATCTAAAGTAGCTGGTACATTCATCGGCTGAAAATCCTTTCATCCTATATGGATTTCTATTTCCATTAAGTCTTGTCAAATATCTAGCCTCTCTGTCTGACAACTTAATCGTTTCATCAATCAGACAGTTTTTCGCTATTACACCATCACGTGTTCTTTTCATCACAACCCAATTAGCACAACACGGATACTTTCCATTTACATTAATTTTTGTTGGCATAAACTCACCTCCGCATCTACCGACTTATGCCAATATATCCACAAAATAATCTGCTTTCCCCATCTCCATGAACTTACACAGATCCACAACATGTTCATTAAAAAGCATAAGTTTTTCCTTACCATCTTTCCATGGATACAATCTGTCCGCATGATAATGTCCCCAGGCCCATCTACGATAATCCAACTGGTTTTCAATTTCACCCAAATACAATTCCATGGTCTTATCTACCTGAGATTGATCAATTGAGCCAAGGAACAAGTCATTCGGTTCAAATTCTATAGGACATGTATGCGAAATAACCAAATCCACTGATTTTTCATGATTAACCAGCATTCTTCCATACTGCATTTCTTCTTCCGATAGCTGCTCATCAGCAAACCACTGCCACCCATTTGCCAATCTGAGCCATTTGTCAACAGAGTATGCTCCTGGCAAAGACAATGTCTTGTAATCTGCAAATTCATAAATAGCCGGACCATCCACAAGATATTCGATATTCGGAAAATCATTTTCAACATAAACCAATCCGCCATATTTTTCTATCGGATTCCATCTCGATGGATTGCGCTTAATCACATCACTGACTCTAGATTCATGATTTCCTCGCAAACAAATATATGTAAATGGCAGCTTTGATAGTGATGTCTTGTAATAAAAATCCGCCAATCCTGTTATTGAATAGTTTAATCCAACATCTCCTAACAATATGATATTATTCTGGCAATCATCCAACTTTAGTCTTTCTCTATGATGATTATAAAAATACTCTATGGCTGCAGCTTCGCCATGGATATCTCCTAGTAAAAACCAATTTTGTTTCACTACACCCTCCTGTTATCTAAAAACTACGAGTAAACAATGCAATATCGTGATTTATAAGCTGTAAACAGACTTCCTTTGCATCTTTTTTATCACAAAGTACCGAATACATTACAGTTACTGTATTTTTGTTGTTCATTGAGCTTCTCACTTCACACTCATGAACCAATGACGATAAATATATGTAACCATTTCTCTTCTCTATATCTGCAACTGTGTCCAGCATCATATCATTATAATCATCATCTACAAATTTATATTCCAAACTATGCATCACATAAAGCTGCTGGTTTGGATTGCTCTCTTCGTTATCCAATCCATAGAATTCAAACTTCAACTCAAACCACTGTGCATAGCAAGAATCAAGGTAAAATCCACTTGTAAATCCTGTTTTCTTACCATTGTCATTCATGTCGATTCTAATATGTATCTTTTCATTTATAACACTTTGCAGCTTATCAAATTTTTTAATAAATGCAGCATATGGCTCGTTAGTTAAAATATCATCTCGTTCTTTCTTCCTGAATATCATCATATGTCCATCTCCTCCTATAATGTATACTTCACGGTTCATTGTCATATATAGTAATAATCTCATCCTCAGGTTCTTTGATTTCTTCTAATATCTAGTCATCTGTCTGTTTATTCAGAAGACTATCAATCGTTAGGTAATATATCTGAGCCGCTGTCTCCGCATAGATTCTGGCATCCCTTTCAATCGGCTGCTCATAATACTCCATCTGTCCTTCCAATGTTTCGTCCCCTGGTTTATAATTACTCAAATTTGTTATCCAATCATTCACTCCATCCTGCTTGAATACGTATAGATTTCTCTGTTCCGGAGTTACATTAATATACATTTCTGAAACAAGATTCTGATAGCAATGTCTGCATTCATGTAAAATAGTCATAAGGAGTTCGTCAGATGTTCCGCCTGGCAAACTACCATCTTTTATCGGCTTAGAATTAATGATAATCGTCTTGGTTGAATGATTATATGTTCCGAGCAATGATGTATCTTCAATATCTTTAAACTCGATATCTATCTTACATAGCCCAAGATATCGTCCTTCGCAATAACAGATTGCTCTCAAAACATCACACTTTTCTTCATAATCAAGTGTTTGAAATGTATCATTATCTCTTATCCATTTTATGGTATCTATATTTTCCTCGAGCCTATATTCATCTCCATAGTCTTCATGAACACTTAGTTCTCCTCCATATCCCGATATTCCAATTCCATCTTGTACATCTTCAGCATTAAGACCATACTCTGCACAAACCTTTGCATAATAATCCTCGTTTAATTTATCATTTGGAAAGCATTTAAGTGCTATTGGCAGCGCTATAATGACTATCGCCGCACAGACTCCAGCATTGCGCCTTACCACCTGTGTGCTTCTAAGGAATCTTGAAATAATAATCTGTTTTTTTCTATCTATTCTCCTTATCCTCTTAGCAATTATGCGAACAACTCCAAGCAGCGATATCACAAATAGTCCCACTCCTAACCACCTGATGAAACTAAACGCGTATTTCCCAATAGTTAAAACTGTATAAGATCCAATACCTAATAAAACATCTTGAATAACCCCTTTACCACTCCGATTATAATTGTAACTGAAAAGGATTCCGAACATACTGGTCAATAACATGCAAATAATCAACCTTGGAATTGAATTATTATATTTTGCGATTGGCACAAAATATGGAAGTATATTATATATGTCAAATGACCCTAATATAAGCCCATACAAAAAATGATCAAACAAGTATTCGCCCTTTGAGAGTGTTGATTTATCCTTGAGTTTAATCCCCTGTTTTCGCATGTTACCAGCCTCCTTCGTGTATCTATATTGTTTTCTATTATGTAATTCTACGCATCTTTATGATTTCTTCTCGTTAAAGCTCAAGTACAATTCTGCATAATCAAGTTCGTCAACATCAAAAAATCTATCTATTGTACTGCAGTAAAGCGAAAACGAATAATATGTTCCACTAACAGCAGGATAATTTTTCCAGCCGTTTAGTACATATAGTATTGTTCCTTCCTTGTCACATAAATTAACATACACCCTAACTCTCTTGATGTTTTCATAATTATTTCCTACCATTTCTATAGAACCATTTACGTGAATATCGTTATCTTCACTTAAAACACCATACAACTGGTCTATCTTAAACTGTTCTGATATCCCATCCCTACAACGTACAATTACTCTTTTTCTTTTATTTGTAGAATCTGACTCCGTATTTTTATCCATAAATAATCCTTTCAAAAAAGTCACTCCATATATTTATTTGCTCTATTTTCTTATAACTCAGCCAATCAATAAACTATTACTCAATAGTGTTCAGAAAACATGAAATCGATTGTATCTTTTTAAATTAATCCCCAAACGGCATTCTGATTATCTCTGCACTTCTTCCTTTATCAGAAGTCTCTGAAACTCTGTCAGTTTCTTTTGATCTACGCTGCTCTGCCGATTTCTTACTTTCTCTTTCCTTGCGTTCCTCCTTTTCTATCTGTTTATCCAGTTCAGCAATTTTTTTATCCAACAGCCTCATGAACTCATCGTCAGCGACGTCTAACATTGGGTAATCCTTATCTTCTCCATCATAACTTCCCTTATTATTCTCTTCATCATTAACGCCAAAGAAAAATTCTACACAATCAAGAATCCCATGTCCGGAATGCATTGCTATTCTTTCATATGGATTTATGGTTACGTTCTCCAACAAATAAATTAATGCAGTTGTTGTGGCATTCTCATCGTACCGATCAATATCTATATCCATAAGATAACCCATGGCTTCTATGTATCCATCGCCTTTGATAATGTCCCCGTCATAACAGTACGCTTCCACTTCTGAAAGACTGTCCATGATCCTGCTCAGAGTAAATGGCATGGGCAGTCTGTCGAAGAAGCAGGCAAATTTGATCCGGTTACCGATATGCTCATCAAAGTTCATACGGTCAAAATCATAAAGAGTTAACAGCAAACCTTTCCATAACATCTCTTTACTTACTTTGTCATTCTTCAGACAACGTAACATCTTCTTCCTTGTTACTTTCCCGATATCTCTATTATTACCTATCTCTACATCCTTTCGTCTAAATCTGCTTTTCCAATAAATTTCATTACCCTCTACGCTGGTTACCCCAATAAATGCATTATCAACTATCACCTTCTTGATTCCAGTCTTGTCCAGGCAAATAAGTCTGCTGCCTTCAAGAATCAAAAGACTGCCATCTGCCAGCTGATTGAGGATATTACCCTGCATGTATGAATAATCGCATATGTCGTCTTTCACATCTTCTATCTTTATTATACCACCCTGTATATCTTCGACAAATACAGATTCATCATTATCGAAGCGATAAATTCTGCCATCTGCCAGTGCCTCTTCCATAAGTAATGCATCCTCTAGTGCATTACGTTCTCTCAGGAAAGCTGTTACATCCTTTTCTCTTTTCTGTATATACAAATGGATATTTTCTTCATCCTTCTTTGTGAAAAATATCACTTCATCGCAGATATAAAAATCAATCCAGGTATCAGATGACAGAATTTTCTGTCTGTCATCCCCATAATCATTAAGAACACTCTTAACACCTTCGTAATTTTCTCTGCCATGAAGATTTCTCTTCATGATTGGATCTTTACAAAGTGCCTCTGTGATCCATGTTATGTATTCTCTGAGATCAAATGAATCCTGTTCATGTGTCTCTGTATTGAGCAGAACAACATGATTGGTATGACTTGAAATCACCTGAATATCAGATAGACGAATTTCCCTTGCAAGAAATGTTTTGATCCTTTTTCTTGTCGTATTGGTGATCATATCTGCGTTGACCAGCCGATCAAGTACATATAAAATTCTTTCAACACAAGATCCAAATGCAGCTCCGTCTCCGGTATATATTTTTTTATAAGCCGACTCAGCAACATCCCCTAAGTAGTCAAATGGCATAAATGGATTCATCTCTGCACCTCCTCGCTCCATACATATTTAGTTACATCTGCCATCGTATCTACCGGAACTAGCTCTACACTTAACCTGCAAAGCTCGTTTCTGTCTACAAGACTTTTGTAACACTCGGATGGAACAATAACTTTTTTTATCAATGATCGTTCTGCAGCAATACACTTTTCAAATGTTCCACCTACCGGTCCTATATTTCCATAAAGATCAATAGCTCCGGTAAAGGCTATACCGTCAGGAATCGGCCTTTCTAACAGACATGAAAGGATAGACATCGTTATTGTTAAGCCTGCTGAAGGACCATCCTTCTTTACAGCATCCGTCATATGAATATGCAGCTTGGGCAGCTCTTTCTCCATATATCTTCCAGCATAACAACACGCAAGTGTTACCGATTCCAGACAGGAGCCTTCTAATAAACCCGTTACAACAACTTTCTTATCCTGATAAGGATTAACAACTGTTTCCACTGCCGTGCATACACCAATACCACTTGTTGTAACAGCGAGAGCCTGTGCTAATCCGCATTTTCCCACTGCAAGTGGCGGCACATCATTCATCCCTACTGTTCTCTCCTGCCCCAGAGCCTCGCGTAAAAGCTCCTTACTAATGACCACACAATCGTCAAATTCACCATTATTGTTTCTTGCAATTCTCATAAGGATGTATTCGAGATCTCTCTCCGCATCACGCATACCGGGAAGAACATCATACTGATTCACATACAGTTCCAATGCGTCACCGGTTATAGACAGTTCACCAATCGAGAACTTCTCCCTTAACTTCGGCAGAATATAATCAGTTATGATTATCTTCTTATCCTGAATTGAATAGTTACTATATTCAACAACCTCCATACGATCTATGATTGGTGAAGGGATACAGGTAATATCGTTAAATGTAAGAATAACAATAAAGTTATTTTTCGGGATCTGGCACTCAAGGTACTGGTCATATATATACTCTTCATTCGGATCAAGAAATTCATATAAGGCATTAAAGAAATCCGGTGTAGCTTTATCTACCTCATCTAAGATGATCACATCTGAATAACTTCCATGACCACTTTTTTCAAGTTCCCGAATGATCATAGAAGGTCCGGCATTACGAACTGTTTTATTCGTTCCCTTTATGATCTCGCCTCCTCCAGCACCTCCTACATTGATCTTAATACAGTTTCTTCCTGTTGCTCTGGCTATCGCCTTTGCTGTACTGGTTTTACCTGTTCCAGCTCTGCCCTTTAAACCGATAACGGTCATCCTGCCTGTATTTTTTTCCAATTTCTTTGACAAAACCGCGGTTTCAATTCTCTCCCCAAGATCATTCTGAAGATAATGAGTCTTATTCAGTTCATCAACTATTGAGCCGATAGCCAGGGGTGCTGTATCTCCTTTAAAGATATTTGCCAGATAATGTACCACGTCTCTAGCATACTCCTTCTGGCTCTCATCATTTCCCCAGTTAAGGATCTCAAACAGCTTGATTGCCTTTTTCTGTACACACTCCTCATACTCATCATAACAGACAAAGAACTTGTGCTCTGCACCAGTGATGTTCCGTACATAAGTATCATGAAGTTTCTTATAATCTTCTTCTGTATAATAATAATTATCGATTTTCTGTACTGAAAAATCCGGGAAGGCTGTCTCTCCTTTTGTCACCGTCTTGACAACTATGGTGCGGATTACATTGTCAAGCTTATTCATATCCATGTTCGCAAGCTTGTATATAAGTATTCTGCAGCTTTTTGCCGGAATCTTCTTCGGGAAATCAATACCATATTCCCTGCAATACTTCGGCACGATAATCTTGTTGATTGTCTCAATGATCTCTGACTCTTCCGCATCCTGAAAATATATCGTAGTCATGTTGGCTCTTAACGACATCGGAATATCCTTGATGTCACTGCATGTAACGATCACGAACATATTCGCAAGGCCTATTTCCACCTCAACAAACTTATCAACAAACGAAGTTTTCTCTATTATTGGAAGGAGCGTATTTCTGATTCCAGATTCATAGAGCTCAAAATCTTCTATAACAAAGACTCCTCTCACTCCCGCTTCCTTGATATGCTCATATACCAGACCAGCCCGTGCATTATCATATATCTTTGATGTACCAGTAAGAGAATCGGTCTCCTTCATCTGTATACCCGCCAGATTTATCACTGTATGTCCCCGCCCTATAGAACCGGCAATCACTTCAGCAAGATGATTGAGTCCTACATCAGGATGCCCAATCAGACATATTGTTTTAGGAGCTATACCAGATATGTTAGCAGCTTCAAATTCTGTATATATCTCTTCAAGCTGCTTACGATGACCAATATGTTCCTTCTCTATCTTTTTCCTTAAAGTATCTATATCTATGTATTTGTAATCTGCATCACGAACCCAGTCGATGTCCAATATGTCCCCCATCTGTTTCAGGTAATTACGTTTTTCTGATGATGAGCAGTTTTTATCAAGTCTGCATCTTATTGTTTCATAAACATTACGAAACTCCAGTGGCATAACTTTTTTGAGTATGTTATATAGTGCGTCCAATTCTTCCTGCTCTTTGTATATCGTCACTTCAGACTTTTTCTCTTCTTCAGCATTTTTATCTGCTAGTGCCAGTTTTTTATTTCCCAGATCTTTCTGTATTTCGGGAGTAAACTTCTCAACACTTCTCTGAAACTTCACCTTCTCTTCTTTCGAGATTTTGTCGGTCTTTACAAGACTTTCTTCCATGTCAGTCACATCATTACAGGAACAAATGTACCATTTCTCTTCATTTTCATCTTTGCATATAGATTTGAGACCTGAAATATACACTGTCTTGCCAGCATATCCATCGAAGTATTCTGGTTTACGATTAGTTACAACCGACCATCTCTTACCAGCAGCCTCAACTTCCAAAGCAGCCATACCATCGGATGTAACTATAATATTGATAAGTCTGACAATCTCGCCTAATGGTTCACACCCATTATCAAGGCTGGTATGATTCATCAAGTAAAAAGCTCTTTCATCCATATTTGTTGTTACATCATATAATGTTTCTTCAAACGTCATTGCGTTATTTCTCTCAAACCTTTTCTTATCAATTGGTATTATATTTCCGCTCATATCGCATCACCTCATTTCCGAATTTATCTGCAACGCATCTTCCGTCCGGAGTATTCCCCTGTCAAGATATTCCAGTTCTAATCCCATATCCACGTACCCCTGAACAACTATCCTATAGTACGACTCCGTAGGTTTCTGATATGATCTAATATTCGCATTCATGATATAGGCCATCGCATTGTACATTTCACCATTTATGGTAACTGGAAGTGTCTCTTTACTATAAAGTCTCGGATATCCCTCATAACGGTCCAGACTCTTTTCACACTCACTGTCTATACTCCATACAGTTATAGGAACCTTTTCTCCGCTTGCTTTCTCAATAGTCGCATACATACGAAAAACAAGCTCATAGTCCATAAGATATCCGTTCCCCACTACATGTGCAGTGGGGCAGCGGTACTTCATCTGTTCCTTGTTCAGATTACTTCCATACGCAATATAATAACTCATATCATGCCACTCTCCTTCCACCATCCATATTTTTCATCAGCTGTGATCTGACACTGCTGAATTCATTGCCAACTATTCCTACCTGATTCATAAAGCTTGACATTTCCTTTCTTTCGAAAGAACACGCCTTCATATGACTACATCTATAAGCATTATTATATCCCCTTGTTCTTTTCAAATAGCAACCCGTACAGCAAATAGCAAGTGCCAATACAATATTTGCTCTAACCTCTTTCTCATCAAGAGTTGCGTTAAAAAGCCTGAATTCTATTCCTTTTCCTTCAACGAAACTATGAAGATTAAGAATACGATATCTTGTACGATCATAATGATTATGTGATGAACCACTATTTCCATACCATATATTCATTATTTTAGCCAAAGATATTTCCCGTCTTGGTATATCGTTAATTACTTCGGCAAAACCAATTTCTGTCTTATGGCACCATCTCATGACCCTGTCCGGGCTAACCCTAAGTACTTCGCATAACATATCTTCGTTACGTGCTGTAATATTAACTATGTTGCGGAGCTGAATAGCAGATATGCCTTTTACATCCACATGAACATGCATTCCACAAGACTGATTCACACCCCCTCCCTTAGCCTTGATTTCACTTGTTATCTTTTCGAGGAGCTGAATATCCCCATAATCAAGAATAGGCGTGACAAGCTCACATTTATAATGATCCAGCTTCGGATTCTGACGGTCAGCCGTAACCGAAGGCTTAATAGATGCATCTCTGACTATCTTCCATGTACGACTCATTCTATCAATAATATGATGTTCGTTATACACGCCGCCCTTATAGATCTTCTGTGTGCCAAGAGTTCTCGCAACTACTCTTGCAGCAGTATCTCTCGATATACCGGTAAACTCTATCTCACATCCAAACCTGCGCTTTTTGATTCCATGCTGCTTACGATAAGCATCTATTTTTTTCTTATATATACCATTTATCCACTCATTAAGGTCTTCTCTCACAGTACCAGGATGCTTGAACACAAAATCTTCAGAATATCCTGTGCAGTAATGATTAGGATCTATCCACGTAGAAAACATCCTAATATCTGTCTGACTATTTATACACGCATTCATATGTTCACAATAGCCCATGCGTGTGTTCAATTCTTCAATATCATTTACTACAGGACATTTTAGATACAACCAATTATGTACCACTCTGGAAGTTCCTTCAAACAATATCTCTCTATCACTGTTGAGCCAATACTGAGGTATTCCTTCTCCCTCAAAAACCGGATTTTCATTGTTACAGAAAAACCTGGCATGATATACATCTTTCCAATCCATACCATGCTTACTGATTCTGGTTGCTCTGATCACTTTATGATGAATAACCTTATCCTCATTCCAAAAAAACTCATGATAAATAGGTTTATCCAGTTTCTGATTTACATACTGCATTGAATCCGAAACGAACATTACCCGGCCATATTCTTTCGCAACCAAAGGATCGACTTTCCTGCCTGTTGCCGCATCTGCATATGACTTGTTTTTACAAAGAACAGGAATATGACAGTTCTGATAGTGAAGCTCAATAGCTCTCTCAATTTTGGTCTTTGACATACTGCACCTTGTATGACTATTTATAAGCTAATAATCATATGTTTCCTTTCTTTTTAATATCGTAGTTCAATACATTCAGATACTGTGTACTTTTGACTATTAACACGTAGCTATGACTACTAGAAAGAGTATATTTCCGTGGTCTTTATCTGAATTGTTTATAGCCATATGTTGCCGGAGTATTCCAAGTACTTATTTCCATCAAGTCTACGATGATAAGCATCAATGATATCATGGTATTTGGACTTTATAAAAGGAAGTAAAACCTCCTGATTTACATAGACATTGATAGTGCCAAACTTAACCTATTTGCCTTAGCTATATCTGCTCTTTCGTCAATAAATACTTCATGTTTTCCCACTATCCAGTGACCAACCGGAGTCTGCGTCACAGCCAGCCACTGGATTTCGACCAATCACCAATCGGTCTCTTCTGGTAGAAATATGTTCAGGAATGGTAAATATCATATCCTGTCAAATTGCCATCATCATCATAATCGAACCCCGCATGTCCATGCCCTTTCGATGAACTGCTTGGCCAAAATACAGATACATGATTTTCTGTTCCCTTCATTACGGTTCCATCATCACTAGTCACTACATCCTTGCCGTTAATAATATCTGACAACTGATTAACTAATGTATAATCCTCTGGATTCCAATGCTTTGACATATTATTTCCTCCTAATATTATATTATTTTAGGTTACCGGCCGGCTCCCATGACATATCAACTAATGTTGCAATCTATGTTTCGATCTGCGCCAAAGATCATCATCAGATGGGGAATATTTCATTCAACATTTTCTTTCTTATTCAAGAACTTGTTATATATGCCGATAACGTTGTCTACCAATATTTTCTTTTTATCTCTTCTTTTTTTATTTTAAAAAAATGTTATAATTTATTTGTTGATATTGTTTTACCACTCAGAAATATTGGAAATAAATTGAAAATATATAGTAAATTTACAACAGGAGGAAAACTCAACATGGATGATATAACCCCAAAGAATTTATATTTAGACATCTTTACAAATAGCGAAACGAACGAACCTATAATATACACTCCACAATATGAATACAGAACTCCTGCAGTTTTTTACAAAGCCATTTTCACAGGACAAATAATTAATAATGAACAGGCTCTGTGGTCGGATGCAACTAGAGTAAATCGTGTAATTAATAAGACACCTGGCTATGAGAAAAAATTCTGGAGCAAACTTGAAATAATGCTCCACTATAATCCACAGATAATTAGCGAAATACGTGATAATTGGATTCTTTTGTTAAATTCTGCAACAATAAATAAAAAAGGACTTATTAATTATGTTAATAAAAATTTTTCTACATCACGTACTGAAACAGTTTTTTTACATAATCTCATAACAAGCGATTTGACCGAATTATTAACTTGGCTTACAATATTTTCTTTTTTACCCGATAAAAGCTATAGATTATATGAAATTCATAAAAATAGGACAAAATCTATTAAACCACCCACTTTTTGGGAAACTCGTCCTGTATACTATGACTGTGTAGCAATAAATGACGCGTTTACACGTCTTAACCTTTCCAATAATACTGATTATACTCCATCTGATATAGACTATTACCGTCTATCCAAATTAACCAAATACATTGAAGATAAAGAATATATTATCGACCTATATTCTGATACAACATGCATTTTCCCTGTTGAAGAACTTTGTATCATGTCAGGGGATTTCAGATTAATAGATATTTTTGCTCAAGGCAAGCACTTAGAAGATTTTAGAACTAACATGTTTGATTTGCTATCAATCCCCGAAGAAAGTATATCATTTTATTTTTCCACTTTTAATATTCCCATTACGCTCAGCATGATAATAGGTGGAGATAAAATGGTTTTACCTATGAGGCACCTTCTACAAATCATTTTTGAATCTGACAGAATTTTTTCTTTTAATATAATGGGATATTTGTCAAGGCTAACAGATATATCATATTCTCTTAAACCAATAAATATCTCATACAACAGTACAGCACTTCATAGACAACGACACAATTTAAAAGTAAACCAAAACCAATAGTTTGCTTATAATTTACCCAATTTTTCATTTTGTCGTTGCTCCATTGTAAATATATATGTTGTACATATAAACTCTAAATAAATTTGAAGGAGTATATAAACACACATATCCACATAGTTTCTGTCCGATTTGAATATATAGAAAAAATATCCTATTCTGTAGGTTTGTCAAACATATGTTACACAGATGCCAGATAATCCTTTAGTACCTGATTTGGAGATTTCCATCCTAATGGACGCATAGGAAAGTTGTTATAATCCCTGCGATTATACACTTTCAACTGTTTGGCAAAGTCCTCAAAAGAATAAAAAGTATGAGTTGCATAAAAACGCTCATTATCCTTTCGGTGGCTTCTTTCAACTTTCCCGTTATGTCGTGGTGTAAAGGGTCGTATAACTTTATGGCGAATCCCATGCTGCTTCAGATGCACCTGAAATAGTGTGGGTTTATCACGGTGAGTGGTAAAACGATTTGTAAATTCTGCTCCATTATCAGTTTGGATACATTGAATGGGTAACGGAAAGGCTTTCACCAGATGCTCTATAAACATAGCAGAAGAATACGTGTTGTGTTCTTCAAAAGCCTCTACGAAACGCCATCTGGAATACTCGTCAATGGCAGTATACTGAAAGAATTGTTTGCCGATGACCTTGGGGTTTTTGAGGCATGCAGAAGGAACAAATTTTACATCAACCTGTATGCGTTGTCCCGGATAATCCATCTGTTCGTAAGGCTTTGGAATATATTTAGGATTTGGCGGATGAACTGCCATAATTCCCTGCTTACGGAGAAATCTGTATAGTCCAGGGATGGAACGGGAGTAACCACGCTGCTTGAGTTTAACCCAAAAGACAACAAGACCGGCATTGGGATTGCGTCTGCGCATATCAAAGATCAGCTTGATCTCTTCAGGGGTATGTTGGTTTGGATGATGATGGGGTCTGCGAGAGCGGTCACGAAGGGACTCAATAGAACCATCATAACGTCGTTTCCAACGATAAATGTATTGACGGTTGGTTTTATATTTGATAGCAGCTTTGGTGACACCAAACCTTTCAGCGTATTTGATTAAGGATAGACGATACCGCATATCTTGTGTTATAGTAGCCATAGCAGAGAACTCCTTTTTTGTTTTTTTGTTGTGGTGACTAAAATATAACACAAAAGAAGCATCTCTGCTTTTTTTATATTCAGTTGTAACACATGTATTGTAATCCTACAAATATATAGAAAAAATATCCTATTCAATCTTGACATAAGATTGGATATAATATATTATGAATGTAAATGTGGGAGGTGTTAATTATGATTGTGATATCCGAAGGAAAAGAAAATGAATTGTCAATTGGCTGTATTGAAAATGAAGGTGATTGTGGTGGTGTGGTCACTCACTAGATCAGCAATTTTCGACCATGATAGGGATTGCATATGTCATGCAGTTCCTATTTTTTATGGAGGTATCGAATGAAACTATCTAAATACAATTATATTGTCAAAAAATCCTCATATTTTCTTATATACAATACATTTACATGTGCATGTGTTATTTTAAATCAACATGAATATAATAGTTTTTGTGACACTTCTCATGATACTGAAAAATCAGAAGAATTTATAAAAATGGGACTTTGGGTTAATGATGAATGCGATGAAACGCAAAAAGCAATAGATAAACTAAAAGAAGACATATATAATAGTAAATACCAAGTATTTAAGATATACATGACTATGAAATGTAATGCAAAATGCTATTATTGCTTTGAACAGCAGTCTGTTGAAGGAAAATACAATATTAACTGTATCGAAGATATTGTAACTTTTATTAAAAATCATCTGATTCCGAATAAAAAGACCGTTATTGAATTTTTTGGTGGTGAACCATTGATAAATTCGAATGGCATTGATGATTTATGTAAAAAGCTGAATTCAAATAACATTGATTTCTACTCTAAAATGATTACTAATGGATATTTATTTAATCAAATGACAATAGCTAATAGTCTTAAAAATTGGAGATTGAAAGTAGTTCAGATTACCTTGGATGGTATGAACTGTTATTATGAGAAAGTAAAAAAATTTGGCGATCTAAATTCATTTGAACACGTTATAGAGAACATCGATACACTTACTGCTAATAAAGTTATAGTGAATATTCGAATTAATTATAGCAAGACTAATTTTGATGAAGTAATAAATCTCATTCATTTTTTAGGTGAAAAATATGTTCAAAATGAGATGGTAGGAGTTTATACCAGCCCTATTTTTGAGACTGAATCAGAAAGTAATGGATTGAAGATAGCCTTGTTCAATGAGATGTTGGGTGTAGGATTGATTAACAATGTATATAACACAATTACAACACGTGCTGGAAGATGCATTGCAAATTTGCCAAATAGTTATGCTATCTATACTAACGGGAAAGTTGGGAAATGTTCTAGAGCTATTTCTGATGGAGAATTTATAGGAAATATCTATTATACAAGTCGAGAAAAAGAAAAAAAATGGATAAATACTGAAATATCGGTTAAATGTACCAAATGCAAAAGATTTCCATTATGTAATGGTGGGTGCATTTACAAACAAAGTATAAATGAAGATTTCTGTGAAATTGATGAAGATTTATTATTGCACAAACTAAATATAATATTAGATGAAAATATTAGTAGAGTGTGTGAATAAAAGTCTGTAAATGTGATCTTCTATGATAATGATTGGGCTGAAGGCTCTCAAATGAGCATTCAGCCCTTGCTTTATATATAACAGTATTGATTCGAGCATGTCAAGAGCAGGCGAAAATTTCCGCCTGTAAAACAAGCTTTAAATTTTTTATTCGGGCAGTCGTCCTTCGTACATGATGCTCAACTCGCCATAAACCTGTCCCCAGTTTCGAAGCGGCATCGATCATTTCTTGGTTGCCTCAAAAGTGGATAGATATAAAGCCTTTAACAATGCAGTATCGCTAGGGAAGACACTTCTCTGCCGATTAAGTTTGCGGTAGGTAGCATTCAGGCTTTCGATGGCATTTGTTGTATATATAACCTTTCTGACCTCTGCAGAAAACTTAAAAATTGGCGAAATAGCATCCCAGTTTTGTTTCCAGCTTTTCATGGAATTCGGATACTTTTCGCTCCATTTTTTTGTGACTCGTTCCAATGCATCCAATGCTTTTTCTTCGGTTGGAGCCTGATAAATGGTTTTTAGGTCTGCACAGAACGGCTTACGGTCTTTGTCTGCAACATATTTCATGGTATTTCTGACCTGATGAACAATGCACCGCTGATACTCTGTTTTAGGATAGGCGGTAGCGATTGCTTCTTTAATGCCTGTCAGTCCATCTGCACAAATGATCAAAATATCCTTAACCCCACGATTTTTCAGACCATTCAAAACAGAAAGCCAGTATTTTGAACTTTCGTTTTTCCCTACTTCAATGGTTAAAACTTCCTTGTAACCATCCTGATTGATTCCCAGGATAACATAGGCTGCTAGTTTTCGGATAACGCCATTATCGCGGACAGAATAGTGGATTGCATCAATGTAAAGAACCGAATAAACTTCTGAAAGCGGTCGGTTCTGCCAATCTTCAATCTGTGGCATGATTTTGTCGGTTACATCTGAAATAAAGCCTTCTGACGCTTCAAATCCATAGATATCCTCCAGTGTATCTGATATTTGCCGGGTAGTCATACCTTTGGCATACATTGAAATAATCTTTTGATCAATGTCTGAAATGTCTTTTTGACGTTTCTTTACCACTTGTGGCTCAAAGGTAGATTTACGATCCTGTGGAACTTCGATTTTCATACTTCCATAGCTACTGTTTACCCGTTTGGTCTTATAGCCGTTACGGTAGTCGTCGCTGTCTGAGCGTTCAGATTTGGAGTATCCAAAATGATCGTCCATTTCAGCTTCCATCATTTCTTTGATGGTTCCGCCAAGCAGATCTTTCAAGGCATCTTGAATGTCCTGCGCGGATTCAATGTCATACTCTTCAAGGAGCTGACGAATGATGTTTCTTTTTTCTTCGGTCATTTGTACTTTGTGTACCGGTTTCTTTTCTCTTGCCATAAAATAAGGCCTCCTATGATTTTATATTTTATCATAGAAGACCTTAAAATCCTATTTACAGAAAAACTTTCACAGGCTCGCCTTCTATAAAACATGGGAGTTTCTCATTTGGAAAAGCTTCTGCATAGATTAGGCTACTTACTCCAAGCGTGGTCGCAAAAATATGAACCTTGTTAATCTCACCTGTTTCAGTGTCTGTTAAAAGTTCCGGCTGATCGCCGACCCAGTCGATATACATCTTTTCACCCGGGATTCGGTTTACAGCCATTGATACTTTCTGACCACCATAGTTTTCCGCTATGAATCGGTTGAAGTATTCATAAAACTGTGACTTCTCATAACCATCAGGATTCTTTTCTTTATAATCCAGCCAGCAGAACGAAATGTTCATGCGGCTTCCTGGTGTATGGATTCTGTCATAGTAATACTGGAAATCTGGAAGAGGGATATCTTTCCTCTGTAGATTTTTCTGCGGATAGAAAAGGTCCTCAACTTCCTTAGGTGCCATCATTCGGAGTTCCTCAATCGGGATCCCGTTGGCATGATATCGGCTCATGATCAGATTTAACGTACCTGAGCCAATCTTGTAACGGTCCATAACAGACTTGGTCTGGCATCCATTCAAACGCATCTGGATGGAGCCGATAATCGTGTTGTAGTCTTGCATAGTTATGCCTTCTTTCGTAATCATTTGATGACTACGAAAGAACTATAACACGTTGAAAACTTATTGATCAGCTGAAGCGGAAATACGTTCAGCTACATCCGGAAAGACCGATCAGTTCTTAGCGGAATACGTGGTCAGATGAGCCGGAATTTGCAACCTCCTTAACGTAGTTGGAAAATACGCGCGAATTTTCCAACTTTTTAGGAAGATTATCTCAAATTTTTTAAGAATACGGTAGGGTACTGGCTATGGAGCGTTTACGATCAGTAACAGAAAGATCCATACAAAGAAGCGCCAGAACCGACATTTGCCGAAACTGGCGCTTCTTTATCTACGGACTTTTTTTACAGCCCCTTATTATTTTAATGGCAACTGTGGCGAAACTTTTATCCCCCCCCAGATACTCATCTAGTTTATTTACTTGTATCATTAGCACAGTGTTAGTAATCAGCTATATTCACTTACCAAACACGGTCATCAATTATAATATCTGAATAATTTTTGATATTTTTTGTTGATTCCAAAGGCGTAAGTCTAAATGCTCCATTGCCGATATATGTTATTGATTTTGGTAGGCAAATGGAATCTATATTAGTTTCACTGAATGCCATGTTCCCAATATATGTAAGCGTTTCAGGAAGCACAACACTTGTAATATGCGTACGTGCAAATGCACTTTCTCTAATCTCGGTAATACCTTTTGGAATAACAACATCTTTTTGAATGCCTATATATAAGAGCAACTTATTATCTGATACTATAAACTGACTATTCCAATCAAGATTTTTTATATGAATCAGTTCTTTTACATAGTTGCTACAGTCGCATGCACCATTTTGAAAATTGACGCTATAAATTTGATCGCCTAACCCTATCATACTATCAAAGTGCATATAGAATTCCATACCATTATTGAACACCAAAGAAATATGTCCATTACAATCTTCAATCATACCACTTTTAGCTCTATAACGAATTTCTCTGAGCTCTGATAACTTTAAATTTGTGCACTCACAATCAATAACCAGATTACCATTTTTATCAACTCCATAATCTGCATCACACTCTGGATCATCCGAGATAATAATCCTGTCATTATAAGAAATTCCTGTGATTTTACATACTTTTTCCAATATTCTTGTGAATTCTTTCACGAAAGTTTTTCCATCCATTTTGAAACAACTATATCCTCCTAGTCCATTCATAATTTTATATGTTACAAATGAAACACATTAAATATCAAGTCCATTAGCAATACGCACAGCATGTTCCCTCTGGGATTCTCACACACCTTTTGTTCTCTTCCATGGTTGTACATCCTTGTTTTCATGTTCTCTACTCATTATTACGTTACTCTGCATATATCGACACAAAAACACGATTATTGCATACTCTCATCATTTTTCATAAACATTTTTTTATTATTATATTACTTTCATAGCATCAAAGCAATATATTGTCATCTTGTTAACCTTAGGTATTACCAATGGGAAATATATTGATTTCAAGCCGTTAAGCTGCATTGTTATCTTTGAATAATTCTAATTCTTTTAAAGCGGTTTCTTCTGTTGGAGCCGCATATATAAGCTTCAGATCAGCCATCAGCTTTTTGATATCTTTGTATGAAACAAACTTTTTGATCTTAGCTGTGCAAAATGCGAAATCATCTGTATTTTTATTGAATCGTACGCATGCAATATCTCTTACCTACGTCCCGCAACATATTCTATCAACAACTTAATTTTATCTCACTATCTACTCTTATGCTTATCCATCTGCCCCCGATTTATCATCGTATCCGTTATATTCTTTTTCCCATCCTGCTTTGCCATATATGCCTCAAAAGCATCAGCTCCATATACCGGCTGTTCTTCATCAACTACTGCTAATCGCCCTAGAGGAAGATGTGATGTTTCTCTTTCTGGTGTTCCATAGTTTTCCTTATTTTCTGACTTTGACTCTTTCCTGCGATCTCTCAGCTCCTGCATGCGTCTGTCCATAACATCGAGGCGAAGATTATCTACTTTGTCGATGGCGGCATCGAGGTGAAGTTCCAGCCCAGTATAAACTTTCTTCTGCCACTCCCATGGTTTACGGAGATATGTCTGGTTATCACGGGCTATATCATCCTGCACATAATCTTTTTTCTCCCTGCCAGCAAGCGCGCGGAAGCTGTCTGCGATCTGACGACTCGCGGTTCTCATACCTTCTGAGAATCCATCAATTCTTGCAAGTGTCTGGTCTGTCTCACGGATTCCCTCACGTACTTTCTCACGGATTTCTGACAGCTTCTCCTTTGCCCCGAGGAAGTCAGCCACCTTGTTCAGAGCCTCTTTCCCCTTCTGCCTAAAGTCACCTACAATCTCTGCAGCCTTTATCTCCATATCATTTTTCGCCTCAAGAAGTTTCTGTTTCATCTCATTACATCGCGACTGTGCCTTACCGACCACATCTGATAAGACTTCTTTCAGACTCTTTGATACCTGTTCATCACGCATCGCCTGCATTTCCTTGCGCATCTGATTTATTTCCTGCGTCATCTGATCTAAGCGATTGCCGATGATATCAATATAAGCTATCATCTCAAATACGTCTCCAGCCTGACGTCCTCTGTCATTTGATTTTCAGCTATTAAAGATTGCATCCGCACTGGGTGTCAGCATAAATGAATTTCTTACTTTTGAAATCTCTACAATAGGGGATGTCCTGTCTATCCTTATGAGACTGGATGAACAAACTGACATGGACATAACAGGTAAAAAAGACGAAAACGGAGATTACATACCGGACAGCATTTCATTCTCATTTTCAAATGATTCCATCAATAATGCCCTTGCTGCATATCTTGCCTATAAAGATAAGAAGAATGCAGCTATCAAACCAGAAGCTGCCGATGTAGTATATTCTGTTGATGAGCAAAAGATATTGATGGAACATACGCGAAACACACTACTTATTTCTACAGAACATATTTAACATTTCATTATAAAAAATAAAGACGTCATGCATTTTTCTATGCTGACGTCTTTATCTTATAATCCTATCTTGGGGCAATCTTATTATATCCACATTACTCAGTTAATTTTTGGTGTACCAGTTAGTGTACCATTTTTTTATGAATTATATAAATTTATACTAGATTTTATGTATCTAGCAATCACCGAAGAACCCTTGATTTATAAGGCTTTATCGATATTTATGAGGATATATAGAATTATGAAAATAAGGCTGATAAATAACTATGCCGAGCTTCATGGTTATAATTCCTCCTTAAAACCTTGATTTATAAGGTCATACAACTCATACCATTCAGCCATATTACGTTATGTCAGATGGCCGTTCAAAGTTGATGCCACAAGGTAATTTTTCTCTGTATTCTTGTTCTTTACCTGTATAATGGCGCAAAAAAGCCCCAAAATAGCACGATGATTATACTACATTGGGGCATAAAATTCAATGATTATCAGCCGGTTGCCGTCAAATTACTGTCAAATTCCAAGACACATTCTCAGAATTCCCAATATCAGAAGATGCACCGGATAAAACAAATAGTTCACAAGCTTATTCTGCTTTCCACGCTTTCCATTATAAGTAAGCATCAGGCCAAAGCCCAGAAGTGCCCATGGTTCCTTATACATCGATGCAAAATTAAACGGAATAGCAATAATCGGTCTGTCATGAAAAAGATACAGAAAATAACCGATCAACACCGCATGGGAATCATAATCCAGACTCAGATTCATGGCTATCAGACAAGTTACTGCTACAATTATAAAAGATACAAGATACCACAAGAACTTGGGCAGTGTCTGCATCTTCTTTTTCAGGGCATCAATAATCCAGATCATCGCCAACACCAGCGCAAGCGTAAACATGATATTATTCCAGTTTGGTTCAAAAAATACATTAGATGTACACATATCAAACGGAACCTCTGATATAATTCCAAATACCAGGAGTGTTCCCAAATATCTCCATCGATTTCTCGTTTTAAAATATCCCTCCACCAACAGGGAAATAAAGATAGGAAATGCGATCCTGCCTAATATATCAAACAGTTCACTCATAACTATTAAAGCCTTGCTGTTAAAATATATGAAAAATGTTTTATTAACATGATCGATCAACATTGAAGCAAATGCTATATATTTCAGTTGTGCACCGGATAATAATTTTATCTTTTCTTTCATCTTTAATAACGTTCCTCTCCTACTTAAAAATAACTCTGTCTCTCGTCAATAGCGTAACAACCTCTGTATGCTCAGTAAATGGGAAGAGATCAAATGGTGTGATCTTTAACACCTGATAGCCATGTGTGGTCAGATACTTCAGATCTCTCGCAAGGGTATCCGGTCCACAGGAAATATAAACTACCTTACGCGGAGACAAAGTTACAACGGAAGAAAGAAATTCTTCCGTGCTTCCTGAACGAGGCGGATCCATAAACACAACATCAATATGCTCATCTGCGTCTGCCAGTTCTACCATAAACCTGCCTGCATCATTTGCATAGAACTCGATATTTTCTATCTTGTTCATCCGGCTGTTAATCTTCGCATCACGGATTGCTTCTGCATTCAGTTCCACACCAATCACTCGTTTTGCCCGGTCGCTTGCAACGATACCGATCGTTCCGATTCCGCAGTATGCATCTATCACCGTCTCTTTCTTTTTCAGATCCGCATATTTGATCGCCTTGTTATATAATTTCTCCGTCTGAACAGAATTGATCTGGTAAAAGCTTCCCGGCGACAGACGAAACCGTTTGCCACAGAGAACATCTTCTATATAGCCTTTGCCATAGATGACCTGATTTCGGTCACCTAACACCATATTCGTATCCTTTATATTTATATTCTGAACGATCGTTGTGATCTCCGGATGAAGCTTCAAAAGTGCATTTGCAAAATTCTTCTTCGACGGAAATACCGGAGATGCCGTCACAATGATCACCATGATCTGTCCGGTCTGATGTGCTGTCCGGATCAGCACATGACGGATCAGTCCATATCCGCTGTCTTCATTATAGATCATCATTTTAAATGAACGAAACAGCCCTGTGATATCCTGAATGATCGCATCCGCCCGCTGATCTTCGATCTTGCAGCCTTTTGTCTCTATGACATTATGAGTACCCTCCTGATATCGGCCGGAGATGATCGTACCATTCTTCAGTTTTCTGAATTCCGCACATACTTTGTTCCTGTAATAATACGGATTTTCCATTCCCACGATTGGATCGACCGGTGCAAATCCTGAAAGCAGCTTTTCCATCTCTGCCTGCTTCTTTACAAGTAATCTCCGATATTCTTCGTCTGTATATTCGTATGCCACGGGGTTGGGTTTCTTATTTGGAGACTGGACTTTTCTGCCATCCGGTTTTCTATTTCCCGGCTGTCCCTTTATATTTTCTTTCATATTTTATTTCCTTTCAAATCTCTCGTCTAAACATAGCAAAAACCAAACACATGGTCAACAACATTTCCCTGAATGTATATGACTTATGGCCTGTTTTTTTCTTTGCTCTATGCTTCACCTGTCAGGACGACTTTTGTCATATCGTGTCCGACCGCATCCAGATACGATCCGAATACATCTGCCGTGCGCATCCGCAGACTGGATGTATTCACACATGGGTGGCAGCCAAGATACTCGCCTTTTAATATGTCTTCATCCACCAGCAGCCGTACATGATGCTCCGTATCATTCATCAGTCCCATGACACTGACAGCCCCCGGTTCGATATCCAGATATTTCTCCATGTCCTCAGCCGATGCAAATGACAGTCTTGCGCTCCCGATCTGTGAAGTGATCTCCTTCGTTTTAAACGGCTTGTCGCCCGGCATCATCAACAGATAAAACTGTGTCTTCTGACGATTGCACAGGAAAAGATTCTTACAGATTGTCGCCTGCAACATCTTATCAATCTCCTCACATACTTCCATCGTAAATGCCGGTTCATGGTCGACTCTCTTATATTCTATTCCAAGATGGTCAAGAAAATCATATACCCGAATCTCCTTCTCCAGTCTTCCTTCCGTATTCTCCGGTCTTCCATCCAAAAGTTCCAACAGTACTTTGTCCTCCCGTTCCTTATATCTACCTCTGCTGCTCTGTCTGCTGTTCATCCAACATATGTTCAAACTCCGGAATCGGAACAGGCTTGGAAAAATAAAATCCCTGAGATACGCTACATCCATTATCATAAAGGAAATCTGCCGTTCCTCGATTCTCTACGCCTTCTGCTATAATACTTAAGCCCAAATCATTTGACATGGATATCACATGAGAAATGATCGTCTCACCCTGTTTACTGTCCAAACATTCATCCAAAAACTGCCGATCCATCTTCAATACGTCAAATGGTGTATTCTTCAACATACAAAGGGAAGAATAACCTGATCCGAAATCATCCATTAACAATGTAAATCCCGCCTGTTTCAAACTATTGATATAAGACAATGATTCTGCATTCTCCGTTGTCTCCGTGATCTCTAACTGGAACAGCTCCATCGGAATCTGATATTTGTCGATCAGATTCTTGATATATCCAGCAACATCTTCTTTCTGAAGATAGGTTCTCGACACATTCACCGAGATTGGAAGTGGTTGCCTTCCGGTATCCAGCCATCTTCTAATAACTTTACATACCATCTCCCACATGAAACAGTCTAATTTGTATATAAATCCATTTGCCTCAAATACCGGAATAAATTCCATCGGCGACTTGCATTTTCCATTTGCATCAATCCAGCGCACAAGCGCCTCTGCTCCGACGATCTTCGCATGGCTTCTGTCATACTGGTACTTTGGCTGAAGATAAACCTGAAATTCTTCCCGTCTCAGAGCCTCCTCCTCAACTTCCTCGATCGCTCCCGTCTGTTTCACATGATTCATCAGCGTATCCTCATAGAATACAACCTTATTCAAAATCGTCCGCTTACCCTCTGCACGGGCAAGTCCTGCTTCATCTCCATGCTTGCGATATGCCGTTGAGCTGCCCGGTACGATATTCACTCCATATGTAATGCTTAACTTGATATCACCATATCTCCGAATTTTTTCATCAAGTTTATCAATAAATTCCATGATTTCTTCTCTGGAATTATAATAGGTCACGATCTGGAATACATCCGCTGACAATCTACAATGCAGATGTTCCTTATCACACATCACATCCAGCGTGTCATATATATACCGAAGAATATTATCTCCTGTATCACTGCCATACTTCTCATTGATATACTTAAATCTACGGACATCAAACTGAATATATGCATACTCCCGCTCCGGATGCTCTGCCTGAAAACGCGCAATCTTCTTGAGAAAGAATGCCGGATTCTTATCATTGCTAAACGATGTCACAATCTCCCGATTCTCTAATTCCTGTTTGCGCATGATCCGTATCATGCCCACATACTCCCGAATCAATCCTTTTTCATCTTTCTCAAGGTAACAAAGGACTGCCATCAGAGCTTTCTTCCCTGATCTGGTCTCAAGATGCACCCATGTCTCCAAATCATCCATCTTGATCGGCTCTTTTGTTCCCTGCTCAATCTGTCTATACAAATTGCACATTTTATTCTTCTCTGTTTCTTCTATACATGTACAGTCGCAAAATGCTTTTAGTAAATTTTTATCATCCGGATTCAACTCATCAGGCAGAATATCATTTTCCTCAATCGTGTAAAACCGCTCTTGCAGATTCGCGTAAAAATATATGGCGTCGCGGTGATTTTTCCTTATTCTGTTAATCTCTCTCCATGATTCAAATGCCATAATAATATCTTCTCCCAACAATGAATACTTACCTAATTTTACATGTTCTGTTCCCACAGGAACTTGCTATTATATGTATATTAACATGTTCTTTAGCAAAAAGAAAGTTTGCATCCAACTTAATTATTCGGAAATTAAGTGAAATTTGGGTTAATCAATTACTTAATTTCTTGTTAATTGTCAACCAGTCAAGAAACGCCTGACAGCCTTCTACAACATCTTCATAAGTCTCCCGAAAATTTCCACTGTACCACGGATCTCTGACATCTGCATCCCGCCCGGCAAACTCCAGCATCTTATAGATCTTATCCCCACGTCTGTGTCCGGTCATTCGTTCAATATTCCTCATATTCATAGAATCCATACCGATCAGATAATCGTAATGATCATAATCTGAGGCTGTAAGCTGCACGGCTCTTTTACCTTTGCAGCTTATCCCATGTCTGCCAAGTTCTCCTCTTGCCGGCGGATACACCGGATTCCCAACACCATTCCAAATCTCTTCTGTGCTGGTGGCTGCCGATGCGATCTCAAACTGATCGGCAATACCACGTTTTGTTACTATATCTTTTAATATGAATTCTGCCATGGGGGAACGGCAGATGTTGCCGTGGCAAACGAAAAGTACTTTAATCATAGTTTTGTTTCTCCTTGTTTTGCCCCGAAATGCCCTGTTTTGCAAGGGTTTCCGGGGATTTTATGGTTTGCTCTGAAATGTGTGAATGTGGCAAATCAGAGCAGATTTTAGCAAGTTATTACTACCTGTTAGTAGTAAAATTAGTAGTAAAAGGAAGTTTCTTACTACTAAGGAAAACATTTAAACCACATCTATAATTACTGCCGCATGGTCTGTCATTCCACAATCCATCGGCATAGGATCTATTTCCATATTTGAAATAGATGCATAAACTGCTTCTGAAGCGATTGCATAATCCAATCTTCCTCTATATTTTGCCTCAGTTACTGTATCATCTGGATTTCCCTTTTGAACCCACACATCCTCATATCCATATGTTTTCAATCTCTCCACCAATTGTTTATTGCCTCGAGAAACATCATTTGCATTTAAGTCTCCAATAATTATTACTTTATCATTTTTCCTCGCCTTACAAAACATCTCAACAGCATTTAGAAACTTAGTATCACTTTCCTGTGGAAAATGTGTACCATTTACATAAATCCCTTCAACAAAATACAAAATAGACCTATTTTCTCGATAACCACTGTTAGGAGATGCAAATAACGTACATTTCATATTTTTATAAAACATCATTGTAAATGAGTATTTTCCGCTCGGTATTGTTTCATCAAAATAAGAAAAACCCATCTCTTCTATTTTTGATATAAAATCTATTCTTTCTAGTGGACTAACTATCATTTCATTAACTATTAAAACATCCGGTTGCTTATCCTCAATATAATTAAGAAATTTATTGAAAACTACATCTTTATCTATAGCACTCCAGTATTTCCAGTCAATACACTCTCTACCAACCCAAGCATTGTATTTTTTATGCTCCATTAGATGATTTTCTAACCCACCAAAATCATTTATATTGATACTTAAAATTCGCATATATAACTCTCTCTAATTATACTTCTTTCTTTTTAACCTGAAATCTATTACCCGTTAAAACAATTTGATAGTGTTCCTCTTCACTAAATAGAACTCCTGCAGAACACATATATTTTTTTACAGCCTCATCATATCCTTCGATTTCTTCAATCGTTGTTATGTTTTTAAGTGTTTCCCCTGCAGAAGTCAAAATCACATCTCCAATCGGAATACTCTCACTTTCGTGTTGGGTTATTTCCATTGTTTTTCCATTTACACAAAGAAGCACTTTTTTATCTTTAATTCCTGTTGTAATATACCCGGCAACTGAATCAAACTTTATCACTCCTAGTGTTTCCAACTCATTAATTACTTGAAAAGAAATTCCCAATTCATTCATTAATTCGATATTTTCGCTATATGGAACTGCCATCTTCCAATATGCTCCCGTTATTTCCTCGTTTTCAGAAATAGAAACAATCAAAAACCTCATGCTACATAATTGTCTAAAAGCCTTAGCATATGTAGGTGTCATTTCTGATAATATTCTTATCATATTAGGTGGAGTAGTTCCCGGATTATCAAACTCATTACTTAAAATTTTTCCCCATATAAGCTGTATGTTTTCATCTGACACATAAGCTGCCGAATCCATAAAACGCTCTAGCCACTCTTCACTCACACCACAATCACTCGTAAAACTTGTTCCTTCTTTAGCGTTCTGCATTGCAATCTCTGCAATTTGTTTCTGATTTTTCATCTGCTTAAGTTGCTTTTTTGCATTCATCATGGCATACATTTTCGCATCTATTGGCATATCCGATTTTTCAATTTCAGCAATATACATATCAACAGCTTTTTTTGTTATACCTGCATAGGGGAATAACATTCCTAAAGCCCCTACAGTTTTGTTTAACACATTTTCATTTTGAACCAACTCTAACGCTGCTTTACCAGCAACACCTGCAGCAGTTTCAATTCCCATACAAAATACCTCTTTTCATTAGTAACATTATTGTTATATATTATATCGCCACCCTTATCATTTTTCCATAGAAAAAACGCTCCAGTATAACCAGAGCGTTTCTGCTATGTAGTATTGCTACACTACCTTAAACATTTTTTGCGATACCGCTTTTGCATCGTTTTTCTTTTCAATCTCTGCCTGCGCCTTCCTAAACTCTTCCATTCGCTTCAATTCTTCCTCAGCATCATCGAATCCGATATGTGTGTACACATTCATTGTGACCGATATATCCGAATGCCCCATGAGGTATTGTAATGTCTTTGGATTCATTCCCGATTTTGCCATATTCGAACAATAGGTGTGTCGGCATACATGAGGTGTAATATTTGGCATCTGCACTCGGTAGATGTCATTGTATCTGCCAACCATATGGTTGAATCGGTGCTGCCAATGCATTGCCACAAGTGGCATTCCATTATCATCATAAAATAGAAATCCGCTATATCCATCTATGGCTTTCTCCACTTTCGGTGCGTTTCTATCCTCAATGATTGCCTGAAACATCTGCGCCACATCCTCTGTAATAGGAAGTTTCCTTGTTCCGGCATCCGTCTTTGTAGTTTCTATAATATACCTCATATCTGATGTTCTCTGTAGCTGATGGTCGATATTAACGATTCGCTTATCCAAATCAATATCTTTCAGTGTCAGACCGCAAAATTCCGATATTCGCATTCCCGTGTGGAAAAGTATGTAAACCACTTCATAATATTTACAGTACACCACATCGTCATGGACAAACTTTAGAAACTTTCTCATTTGGTCTTTGCTAATAGCCTCTCTTGTTACCGAATCATTTACCACAACTCCAGCAAGCTGGAATCCGAATGGATCCTTTACCAAAATGTCATCATCCACAGCCATCTGAAAAGCTGGTCGCAGCACTCCCCGGATGGTATGAATGGAACTGTAGCTTTTTCCATCTTCCTGTTGCAATTTTATAAGGAACAGCGTTGCATCGGAAGTTTTCACACTTCGTATCGTCTTTTTCCCGAATGCTTCCTTTGCAAGTAATCTCTGCAATATAACATATTCCTGCTTGGTGCTCTGCCTTACTCCTGTTTTGGTTTTCAGATAACGGTCTACCAGTTCACATACTGTCATCTGTCCGTCCACGATATTTACAAGCAAATCTAAATCTGTGTTTACCTGTTTTTCCAACTCTCGAAGGGAAAGGCATGGTTTCTTGCCCTTTGGGAGTTTATCCGTAGGCTCCAGTTTCCAACTATAGACAAAATGTGGTTTTCCATCAATATGGTACTTATACTGATATTTTCCATCTGCCCTTACGCGCTCTCTCGGCCTGAGAACCCTGCGTTTGGAATCCCGCCTTGTCTGTCCTCTTCCTGCCTTTGCCATTATACCCGCCTCCTCAACTCTGGATGGTTACGCAGATACCTTTCAAAGGCTACACGAAGAATCAGCTTGCGTTCTCCGTAGTATGCCAGGAAATCTTCCCCATCCGTATTATTCAATAAATCATAAAATTTTCTCCGGCTCAAAACAAAATATTCGATTGCCTCAGAAGGATTCAAAATATCCTTTTCTGCTAAATCTGGTCATGCCATAAAACACTTCCTTTCTTCCAAAAGTGGCTGTTTTCAAGGGTTTTCGGGGTCATTCTATGTTCGCTCTTCTGCCCTGTAATAGCAACTACTTTCGGCAGATAAAAGGAACTATATTTCTGAAGAACCACTAATAAATTCTTCAAACTTCGGGCGGATGATCAGGAATCTGTTTCCGCAGTACACCGCCACCGTTCCAAGGTTATCCTCTGCAATTCTTCTCAGTTTCTTTATACCAATATTAAAATAAGCTGCTGCCTCCTTGATGGTGAGCATATACTTCTCACTAACAGAAAGCGCTTCATTGCTTTCTGCATTCATAGTATCTCTCCTTCCGACAAGGTGGTCACACAGCTGACTCCTTTGTACTATTTTTTCTTTTTTGTCATTTTCACTCTGATTCTGTGATATTTGCCCCCAGGGGCGGTCTTAATCTCTGTCACCTTTCATGCCGGGCAACGGTGCCGCCCCTTCACGCACAAAAACTGCGAATTTAAACGGGGTATTAACCCCCAATACAGCTAAATACCATACAAGAGGCATATATCCCATTCAAGATGATAGAAATAAAATCAAACAATTCTATGATTATTTCCCTGCATCTGCCATCTGGATAACCTTGATTGCTTCATTTCTTACAAGTTTTCCATCAAGGTACTCAAATGCAAGATATCCAATCTGATCATACAGTACAAATTTTTCCAACAATGTTCTTACCGTCACAGGCTTTCTTCCCACAATCCAGTAATAAGAAAAGTCACCAAATGCAATCGGCTTAGTACCTGTTTCGATATCCGGCATATATTCCGAAATAATAACCTGTTTGCCAAGAATTGTATCATTTGCCTGATTCCACAAATAATTGCCATCGTTATCCTTCAGCTTTCTGAGTGCAAGTGCTGTCTTATCATTCATAAGCCAGATGCCATTTCTTCTATTCTCTGCTACCGCTCTTGGCGGCTACCAGTCCACGCAGTAACAAAGGCTTGTTCATTAAGAACGGGATGAAATTGTCAAGGTACAAATCCGTTACATCATTTTGTGTAACTTTTTATTGTTTTCATGAATATTTTAAGCTATAATGTAACCGAAGTCCAAAAACTGACGGTAACGCTAACGGTTACGAATTAACGATTGGAATGAGGTATGATATGCCATTAAACTGGAATGATGAAACGATTCCATCAGAAGCAGATAAAACAACAGATATATTAGGATTTAAAGAAATCGGTGGTATCGGGCAACTGATTTACCACCCTTTCCGATTCAAGAAATATGAACTTGATATTGATAAAAGCGATGATTATTGTGCAACACCATTTTGCCGCCCCGGATATGAACCCATATTTCCTAAAGAAGATTTTCTTTCCGGACAGGGACTGCTTACCAGCCTTTGCAATCTGGCAATGCAGATAAACAGCTTTGATAATAAAATTCCATATACACAGCTCATCATGGAATGGTGTACAAATAATATGCATCCATATAATATTGATTTCATTTATTCTAAATTGAATGAATCGTTTGATATAAATAGCTTCGATGCAGAAATGGTAGAAAAAGACGGAACATTCGAGATTAACAACTTCTTAGATGACCTCGGAAAATTATATAATGCAGTCATGTTTTATGTTGCTCTCGAAGGTATCTGTATTGCCGATGACGAAGCTGCATATGATTTATCCAAAGAAGGAAAATACTTTGAGGGCTACTCTTTCTTTGATAAATATAAGCATCCTATCGTTGCAATACCGGATGACTTAGATTATGGGGATGCAAAAGGAAACCTCATAGAAGAAATGCGAATTGATAATGAGTACATTACAAATCATCCGGCAGAAAATCCTCCAACCGGAGAATTTGCTACTACACCATATGACGATTACGATGAATTGCGGAATGCTCTTATTGACATCATTCCGGAATTTACCATGAAATTAAAGGTAGATCCCCGCACTAACCGATTAGAATTTTCTACCGATATTAATTCTGTATTTGATATTGCATGGCTGACACTTGCAAGAATGCTTTCCGAAGACCCTGCACCAGAAGATAAAGGGAAATCAGATAATCGTCCAGAAGGCATTATGATTCGTTGTCGAAACTGTGGTAAATTCATAATACGAAAGAGCAACCGACAGGAGTTTTGTGATGCCGAAGAATGCCAGAAAGTTCGAAATGCCCGAAAGCAAAAAGCCTATCGTGAGCGAAAAGCCATTGAAAAGGCTCAAAAAATCAAGAAAAAAGCACATTAATTTATATGATTTGGCGGAAAGGCAAATAGATTATTGTATCTAATGTCAGCCAGATACATGCAATTATGTGCTATGATATTATATAAAATATGTTAAAAGACACCAGAATCCCCCCTATGCAATTTCGCGAAAAAACGTGTTTGAGGGGGCATCGGTCTTTAAGATGAATAGTCACAAAGATAATACTCCCCCTGGGGGTAAGGAGGAATACATGGAGCCATTACTTAAATATAGAGGTGGAAAAAGACGTGAAATACCAAATTTCAGAAATCTTATCCCTCAAAACTACACAACATATATTGAACCATTCTTTGGTGGAGGTGCAGTTTTTTTTGATCAAGAACCAGTCCAATCAATTATAAACGACATAAACCATCCATTGATTAATTTTTATCAGCAAGTTGCCAACAATTATCCTCAGTTAATGCAAGAACTAACTGAATTACATGTGCTCTATGAGCAAAACGAAACTGTATATGCAAGGCAAAAGACCTTACATCCCGAAGCCAGAGTGCCAAATAATAATGAGCCCTTATATTATCAATTGCGTGATATGTATAATGGATTAACACCTTCCACTTACTTAGATGGCACCTTGTACTATTTCATTAATAAGACAGCCTACTCTGGAATGATTCGTTATAATGCTCAAGGCCAATATAATGTTCCTTTTGGAAGATATAAACATTTTCGCGTAAATAACATATTACCTCAACACAGTACATTACTTCAGAATGCGCAAATATTGCAAACTGATTTTGAAAATATATTTGCACTAGCAAATGCAAACGATTTTATGTTTTTAGATCCACCATATGACTGTATATTTCACGACTACGGCAATATGACAACTAATTTCGGTGAAGATGAACACAGGAGACTAGCTTCTGCTATACAAAACGTCAATTGCAGAATTCTTATGGTAATTGGAAGAACTCCATTAACCGAAGAATTATATGCAGGACATATTGTCTCAGAATATCCAGTAAGATATTCCGTTAACATCCGAAATCGTTTTGATACCGACACCACTCATATTGTTGTCACTAATTATTAGAGGAGGCTTGCTTATGAATTCAACAGATATTATAAGAGACTATATAGACAATCAATTAGGATATACAAGAACTATACGAAATAGTAGTTTGAATATGGATGAAATTATACTCCCTTCCGGAGAAAATGTAATCATCTCATATGCCGATGTTTCTATCACTGGCACAGATAGATCAAAGCCACAAATCAGAATCTTTGCAGACAAGGCAGTTGAAGCCTTTAAGACTGCACGCACCGAAGGAAAACGCTTTTTTTGTTTGACTATTTATAGTAAAGCAATGACATATGTAGCATACATGTCCAATATCACACTAGATGAATACATTATTTCTATTGAAACAAATATGAACAATATGTCAGGTCGTATGGATATCAGAAGCCTATACGAATGGTTAGATAATTATACCGCCACCCACGGTCCACAAGACTATGTAAGATGTAATAAATCAGACCATACCTGTAGCATCTTCCAGGCATCTTTCATAAGAATCAAAAATAGAACCACTAATTTGACCACAAAAATGAAAGAATACTTTGGAATGTTTGATTTGAGGCCATATTTTGTAACTGCATTAAGAGCTTTCAACTATGAACCAAACACAAATACTGATAAAAAAAACATAATTGCATTTGGAGCACCTGGAACAGGGAAAAGCTATGGTTTCAAGAAAAAGCTTGATGATTTGGGCGTTTCGTCAACAAATTACGAAAGAGTTACTTTTTTTGCAGACTATTCTTACTCTCAATTTGTTGGAACTTACAAACCTATTGAAATTGGTGGCACAATTACATATAAATTCGTTCCCGGTCCATTTATGAGAATATTAAAAAAAGCATTAGAAAGTGGATTAACCAACACACCCGAAAATTTTTACCTTATTATAGAAGAAATAAATCGTGCAAAGGCTGCTGCCGTATTTGGAGATATGTTTCAACTTTTAGATAGAGACGACAGCGGCAAAAGTGAATACTCGATCAATGCTAGTGAAGACGTCAGAGCATACTTGGCCGATACTTTTGGCGGATCGTCAAATGATTACTCTGAGTTGCGTATTCCAAACAATATGTATATCTATGCTACTATGAACAGCGCTGACCAAGGTGTATTTCCTATGGATACCGCATTCAAACGTAGATGGGGATTTAATTATATTGGTGTAGATGATGAAGAATTTAAAATTGTACCAATTCCTGGAAGCGGAGGTCATGTAACACCTGTAGAGAATCAAAATGACACATTCAACTTAGCTGATGGACCAATTGAATGGAATGTTCTAAGAAGAGCAATAAATCTGAAACTTTCAAATGAAAAAATAAGAATGCATGAAGATAAACTAATGGGACCTTTCTTTATAAAAATATTAGATGCGAGTTGCAATAGTATCTTTTCTCCTGCAACGAAAGATGCAGATTTCATTAAATTGTTCTGTGACAAAGTGCTTATGTACCTATTTGAAGATGCTGCAAAGACCAAACGACCAGACCTATTTGAAGGCATTCGCCCGAAAGAAAAGCTAAACAGATATTCTTTTGTCTGCTCAGAGTTTAGACGAATAGGTCTTGGTATTTTTGGTGACAATTTTAGGACTAAAGAATATGCCAATCAAGAAACAGAACGAAATAATAAAAGAATCGATTTAACACACTAATTAAGGAGTTGATACTATGTCTGTTATTTCCGCTTATGTAAGGGAAGACTGGTATTATTCCATCGAAAGCATTAAGGAGATGTTTCTTTTCAATAAAGAAAGCTACTCCACAGAGGAAGAAGTCTCTAGGCATTTGAAATCTTATATAAAGGAATTACTCAGTAGAAATATTTTAAAAGCCGAAAAAAAACAACAACCTGATGAAGCCGATATCGAATTTGAAAATTATGATGATAGCGATCTTGTTGCAAATACTAAAAGATATAAATTTTCCTTTGTGGGCATAGCCATATGCCAAAATCGAATAATATATGTTTATCCCAAATATATCGGAAGCGCCACTGCTCTTCCAACTTATGAGCCTCAAAAAGAATTAACACAAGTTGTACGTGTTATTGAAAAGTATAGTAGAGAAAAAACAAAACAGGATATTCGAGATATAAATTTATTTGTTGATGAAGATGATAACGGCAAACCGAACACCTTATCTGTAATGTTATTTCTACTTGAAGATTACGCTACGAACGGTCCTTATGAAACAGATGAAGCTATTATAGAAATAAATGGTAGTGATAATATTTTGTGGCAAAAAACAATCGATGATACATATCCTATTATCACAGATAACAGGCCTTTGTATGTCGAATTATACACCCAACGCAATGTATGTGATGATTACGATTTTATTAAAAGACTGCATGCCTATGTTGTAACATCCTGTTCCTATGAAATAGATGCTGCTGGATTAAGTGATTTTTTTAGCCTACCGTATGCTGAAATCTCAGATGATGAAATAGATTCATTTGGTGACACTGATTATATTCTTGAAAAATTGGATTTAGCTTTATCGGAGACATTTGATGATCGAAAGATAATGGTATTAAAAGCTATGAAATTATATTTCAAGAGTAGTAAAATACTTGTTGGTGATACTGAAATCCAACTTATAGGAACTCGTTCTTTCAACTTAATTTGGGAAGAAGTATGCGCAAAAGTATTCAAAAGTCAAAAAGCTGATAAATCCAGACATCCTGACGTAACAGAGATTGAGCCTAATATAGATTACTCCGTTATAAATAAGGAATTTGCACAAAAACCACCGACTTTAGTTGAGCTAATAAAGCAACCAATATGGAAAAAATATAAAAAAGGAAGTACCGGGCTTCCTACCGCTACTTTAAAACCTGATTATTTAAGATTCGAAAATACAGGGCAGAGAAATCACTATATTTTTTATATCTTAGATGCCAAGTACTACTGCCCTGTATGGACTGATAATAAAATTGAAGGTCAACCTGGTGTTGAGGATGTGGCAAAACAATACATGTATTTCATTGCATACAAAGACATACTGAAGCAACTTCGCGAGGTTCAACATCAAACAGTGGAAGTAAAAAATTATTTTCTCATGCCACAACGCGAGAACGATCCTAAAGTAATGGGCTATGTGAAATTCAATGTACTTAAAGACTTAGATGTTAATATTGGTCTAGGTGTAGTCGAGGTTCGTATGCTTTCACCTACTTTTATGTTCAATCACTATCTCAATAACACAACTGCAAATTTAGCCGACTTGCAATAGCTATGTTAGTAAAAGCCACAATCCCTGTGTTCTTGCTCCCAACGATTGTGGCTTTTTATGTTCAAAGTTTTGTATGTGTGCCATCGCTTAGTAGTCGGTTACTACTAAGGATTTCTCCCAACACCTTTGCCTTTATCCCGATTCCGCCCATGAGCCTTAGTAGTCGAAACCGTAGTAATTCCAAGGCTTTCTGCCATATTCTGCCCTGTGTTGCCCCAGTCTGCGAAGATATGCATTATCATAAAACTGGAGTGCCGTGGCAGATGAATAATACTTTAATCATAAAATTCTCCTGTTCTCATCTCGCTATCGCACATTGTCACGATCTCCATCAAATAGCCACTTATGCCAGCATAGTGGTTATTTCACGCAAATACCCTGTAATGCCGATTTTTGCGTTGGTTTACCGTTTTTGGTGGCATTGTATTTTTCCTATTAATGACTACACTTTTCGTAAAACACTTCAAAATGCAGCAATTGGGGGGCAGTATGTAGTAGTCAAATCGTAGTTAGTTAAGGGGGCAGACTACTGACTGAGATGTGCATTTTTCATTATATCATGCAATTGCTGTACATGCTTTGTCCTCAAATACTATCCATCTAGATACTTTATTACTAATTTCAATAGAAACTTATAATAACCTGATGCATACTTTATCTTGCCAATTGTAATAGGTTTTATCAGTCCCATACTTTCTCCATGCTCTCAAAAGTCTTTATGCATAATCGGCATTCATAAGATATTCTCTTAATTCTACTTTCTCTTTTTCCTTTTCAAGATTTATACAATATTCTTCTATATATTTTCTGTGGTCAATATAGTCAATACCCTTAAGATTATCCTTCAGTAATTTGAGGAAGTCTATTTTTTGCATAATTAATGGGATCTCGCTTCCTGACCATGAGCAAGATGAGGGAAATAAGTGTATTTTCTTGAAATCTTCCAGCTTCTTGTTTTCTTTTAGGAATTCAAGAATATATTCCAATTTCCAATCCGGCAAGACATTTACAACCATATCTATAAATCTTTTACATTTATCAATTTCAAAATTGTTTTCCCGTATCTTTTCAAACAGCCAATATTTCTTTCGTTTCATTATAATTTCATCTGATGTCTTAGCAAATAATAAAACAGCCGGTTCTTTTATGTAAAAGATCATGTCGTCATCTATAAGAATCTTAAATGCATATTCCACACATTCACGCCACTTATCTTTTCTCCATATTAATTCAAAAATTTTACGTACATTTCCATCTCTGTGCATATTATCTTTTGATTTAACCCAATCAATATATTTCTTCCAAACTATAGGTTGTTTCTCGAATATCTTTGCAAAAAGTTTTCCACTGTAATCAACATAATGACTATTTTCTAGCGCATTCATATAAATTCTTACCAATGCATCAATATCATTTCTAAAGAAATTAATAATCCTATCTACCTCTGTATCATTATTACGTACATGGTCTAAAAAACTTGCCGATAGTTTAGAATTAGTTAATATCGCTTTTATTACTGTTGCTTTAAATTCACTATCTTGTTCACTGTAACGAGCCATAACCTGTACTGTAGTAATGATTGGCTTGTCATTTGCCAAATTATTAACTATAAAAGCTTTATAATCATTAGCAATCTTCTCATTTATTTCTTTTTCCGGCACACACTCCCAAATAAATGACATCCATATATCTCTCTTGTCAAATGCACTATCATTTACAAAGCAATATGTTGCTTCATAGCCTATATGATCAAGCAAATATTTTACCTGGCGATATCCATTCAACCTAAATGGTGCATTTGCATCAAAATATTCTTTAAGCACCTTCAAATATAAATCGGATTTATCTTCTAGAATTTCAAAAATATAATCTAACCCCGAATCTAGTGACCATTGTTCCCTATCATAGACTATCTTTTCCAGAAATTTACAAGAGCAAAATAATTTTTGAAAATCATTCAAATCATATGTGTCTATTTCTTTCGAAATAAACTCTTTATGTAAGCGCTCATCTTCTTCTATTGTTTGACCAGTCAAAGGCTCATAGGTCAGCATTCTATAAATTCTGAACTCTGTATTTCTCTCAGCAACCATATAACGATGATCCGGCTTTATGCCGATTTGCTCTGCTGCCTCTTTGTATTTTGCAATAACCATCGCATCAAAAAAATCAGGCGAATTCTTGTCAATTATATAGTCATATATTATATTAAAATCTAGCTGTAAATAATTCTTAGAGTCCTCTTCGTCTAATCTATTAAGATGAATTTCTAAAAGGAAGTTATTGATTGCATTATAATACTCTTTTTTCTTACGTAAAATAGCTAGATTCTGCCATATACGAGTACGTATATGAGCTAATTCCTTAGTATAACGAAGTGTCATCCTTACAAAATTGACTGATCTGCTATTTCTAATCTCTTCTGTAAAAGACACTTCTGTTTTTAATGCACATTCAGCAATCTGTAAATACAGTATGCTGTTATTATAGTTTTCACCCTCCCCTGTATAAGCCCATAACTTATCTAACAAACGCATTTCATGATTATACCTATCTCTATATGAATATTTATCATATAATAACCGATCACTTAACACAAAATTAAAATCCATTATCAAATCTGGCCTTTTTTTATAGTACAGCATCAAAAGATCAACTGCATCTTCAAAGTTCTTTGTATATTTATAACCTCCCAAAATTTCTATTATTTTTTTTGTAATTTTGTGATATTTTTTTTTAGAGTTAATATCAAAACTATGTAAGTCAAAATCAACGTTCGATTCTTGATCTATACAATTCTTAATAATAGATAAGGCCTTATCTGGATTAACTCGATAAAACGATTCAAGATACTCCATATCCTGTTCCATTGGTGCATTATTCCACGCAGCAATTATTGATTCTTTAATATATTTTTTACACTCTTCTGAATTGAATATTGTTAACAGAGTATTCAATGTATATATTATTTTATTCCGAAATGTAGGAAATCCCATTGATATCAAGCTTTCTACACTTATCCATCTTTTCTCAAATAAAACATAATAAAGTATATAATTGCTAAAACTTTGATCTGCAATTTTTGTTATCTCGTTTTTAAACCAATCTATTAATTCCAAAGAATACAATTTTTCAATTATATCATCCTCAATAATTTTCTCTCCATATAAATTTTTTATATCACTATACAGTTGATTTTCATTATTTTTCACCGGTCCAGCTATAGCAATAAAAAACAACATAAGCACATCTTCTTTTGTCAGCTTCGCTTCATTGATAATTCTTCCATAGTAATTTTTAAAAATATCCTCAGCATTACATATTGCTTGATATCCGTCATCTATTGATCGCATACCTGCAAGAAAAGCAAGTCTAATATTTCCATTTGCAATATCTGCAATCTTTTTAAGATAATCTGGATTCACTATCCCTAAGTCCGACTTTAAAATATCTTTTATTTCATCATCCTTAAATTCTCCAATTTCAATGATACAAGGTAATACAAACATTGATACAGCCTCTATCACTCTATCTTTGGCATAATCTCTTACGGAAATAAGTATCTTAACATCAAAATCTGTTGATAATGTCAAAATAGTATTAAGCACATTATCTATACTTGCAACCATATTAGCATCATCGAAGAAAATTAGATATCTTCCAGGATCAGAAATGTAATACCTTATATCATTATATAAAAGATTTCCATTACTTTTGACGCAGAAAACTTTTATCTTTTCAGAATCTTGTCGTCTACATGCTTCTATGGCCAATCTTGTTTTTCCAATTCCCGATGGTCCTGTCAATACGGTCACTTTGTTATTAAGTATACTAGTACATGTCTCATTAAGTTCCAGCTCTCTATGAAGAAAATCACAATTAATTGGCGCATTTATACCATATACATCATATATTTTAACAAAATCCTCTATCTCAAAAAATTGATTTGTATCAATTGAAATCCCAAGCTCATCTTTTGCAATATGTGGATAAAATAATGCCAAATCATGTGAAAGCGTATCTATTCCAATAAGTTCAATTTCGATGCCATCAATAATTTCCATAATGTTATCGAATTGCTCTATATGAATATTTGTAGAACGGTGACCACAAATTATTTTTTTTATTTTCTCCTTAGGTATTGATAGTTTCGATTTATCAAAACATGATAAAATATCAGCACGTATTTTCTCTACAGGATTTGAACTTACAGTTCCATAGTTTATTAAAATATATTTTCCATCATTAGTTACTACATATGAGTCAGGTGTCCCCTTTGTAGTTTTATTAGTTCCTGTTTCAACTCCCAAAGTTTGAATATTATTAAATTTATATTTTTTGTAAAGATATGCATCAAACAATTTTTGAAAGGCTCCCCCCTCCAACTGTATGATTGCATTTTGAATAGAATTTATATTTTTCAACTAAATCTCCCCCTTAGTATTTCTATGTTAAAACTAACAATAACGTATCATTTCATTGTTTCAATTACTATACTATCCATTCGTATTGGAAAATTTTCTGATCTAAGCATTTTTCCAGCAATTTTACCCAAGCAATACACCTACCTCACCCCAAAATAGCAGGTATTTTTTCCTTTTCCTTCTTTCCTCAATTCTCCTGATGCAACCAATTTTCGCAATGCACCTTCAATAGAGCTGTCACTGAGTGTAGGGCATAGCTCCCGTATATCCTGCTTATTGAAACGTCCAATTTTATTATGACTTGCTCTCCGTACCATTTCAAGTGCAGGTAGTTTTATTTCAACCAACGCCATTCTGTCTTCAAAGTCTTTATAGGCAGCAAGAATGGTACCAAGTAAATATTTAATAAATGGCACTACATCTTCTGTTCCATCATGCCAGCCCGGCTGAGCCGCAGCAAGAGCCTCATAGTACAGGTCTTTATTCTTGGCAATCTTTGCTTCCAATGAGACATACTTTCCAACATAGAATCCACTCCGATATAGCAGTAATGTAGTGAGCAGACGGCTCATTCTTCCATTTCCATCATTGAAAGGATGAATACATAGAAAGTCATGTATAAAAACAGGGATAGCAATAAGTGGCTCCAATTCCATATTTCCTATGACACGATTGTATTCCTCACAGATTCTGTCGAGTGCCTCCTGTGTTTCAAATGGAGCAAGTGGTGTAAACAGCACTTCGACATGTCCATCTGGATAAGTAGCACTAATATAATTCTGTACATTCTTTGTTTGCCCTGCAAGCGGATTGTTCATATGACTATATAACATCTTGTGCAGTTGCAAAATATAATTTTTTGTAATAGGAATCGCATCAAAGCTATCATGAATAACATTCAGAACATCACGATACCCCGCAATTTCCTGCTCATCCCGGTTCTTAGGTGTTGTCTTTTCTTCAACAAGCTGACGCATTCTGGTACTCGTCGTAACAATGCCTTCAATAGCATTAGATGCCTCGGTGCTTTGTATTTTTGCAATCTCTACAAGTTTATCAAGTTCTTCTGGACGCTGCCTCAAATACATCTCCTGTTTTCCAGCTTCTTTATAAATAGCAGCAATTAACCCTAAAATCTCTGAATCCCATTTCTGATATTTAATTGCAGAATAATTGAAGTTTCGCATTCCCTTACTTCTCCTTCCTTTTCCTTAAATAATAGTGTTAATTAAGGGAATAGTCAACAAATTAAGCGAATAATCTTATAATATTCTATCCCAATTAAGGAAATATTATTTTTACCTATCTAATCCTTATTTCTCTCCATCTCTCTCTGAATCCAGGTCATGATCACATCCACAAGATACTCCTGCTGTATCTGGCTCAATTCCCTGCCCAGCTGTATCTTATGCCATTTTCGGATGCACTCCCTGCAGCAGGTTGCAGTTGCATGCTGTGCGATAAATACCGGATGCCCTTTCATCGGCGTCTGTTTTCCATCGTTTGGAATAACCGCCGGAGCTTCCCGCTTTGCAATAAAGTCCTGCGCATGCTGTCTTATAGTATCCAGTCCTTTTTCATTTATGTAATCAATATCCTTCTGCTTTAAATGAAAGCTGCTTCGGAACTTGGAATTACCAAGTCTCTCAAATAGCTGCTTATACCATTCCTCTTTTGTCATCAAAATTCTCCAAACTTCTTATGGCATCCTAACACTTCCTGTTAGAATGCCATCTATAAACATAAATACTATATTATTTTTCCCCATGCTCCTTCACGACCAGTCTGCCTCTTCCACTTTCCTTCGCCTCGTATAATGCATTATCTGCTTCCTCATATAACCGGTTAAAGGTTACTTCTGACTTAGCGATGACTGCGCCCATAGAGATGCCGGTCCCTCCCTCTGCAGATTTTACTGTCAGATTTACTTTGTCAAATATCTGCTGGGCATGTTCTTTGATCGCCTTCTCCGGCACACTCTTATTGAAGAACATCATTACCGCAAATTCGTCCCCACCCATACGACTGGCAAAATCTTCATTTCGTAAAGACGCAAGCAATGTCTGGGCGACTAAGATCAGATATTTATCACCATTATGATGACCATAGGTATCATTATATTGCTTAAATTTATCAACATCTATCATGATCATCATTGCATTAAAATCACCTGATAACAGCTTCATCTCCATATCATTCCGAAAAGCCGCATGATTCAAAAGGCCCGTCAGGGAATCTGTACGATATGTATTCTCCCAATTCCGCAATCTGACTTCCGCCTTATTCTGCTCTGCATCTGTCAGGATTTTCATGGAATAAGTACTCGATACATCTGAAATAATAATCTCTGCACGATCCTGTTTAACTGCCGAATCGTAAAAGACACGTCCATAACAAAAGACATAAATATCCTTTCCATCCTTTCGATGGAGTCTGTGTTCCTGCAATACATATGTACTCTTAGCCAGATTGGCATTTGTCCGGCACAAATATTCTGTCCGATCAGCTTCAGGGATCAGATCCATCTGATTCATGGAATTTTTTTCTACATCCTCACCGGAATAACCTGTCAGCTTCTCGAAATTATCATCCACAGACAAAATATTCCATGAACCATCCAGCAAATATCTACTGCATTGCACTGTATGTACACAGAATGCTTCCTGAAGTGTACTGTTATCCTCCGGTTTTGCCACTTGTTTGTGTTGAGGTTTTTCCTTCTCCTGCCTGAACTTATGAACTCCCTTTACGGTATCAGAATAATTCTCTGATATCATTTGAATAAACTCGGAAACAATAAACGGATCAAATTGTGTTCCGGCGCATTTTTTTAATTCTTCAAGTGCATCGGATACAGGCATTCCATTTCTATATGGACGGTCACTTACCATCGCATCAAATGCATCAACAACAGCAATTACACGTGACAGTACAGGTATACTCTCCCTGCTCAGTCCGTCAGGATAGCCCTTTCCATCCCATCTTTCATGATGATGTCTGATTTCCTCTGCGATCTGCTTCAATTCTACATTACTGTTTGCAATATCATAGCCCTTTTCAACATGTGAACGCATGATCTTCCATTCTTCATCGGTAAGTTTTCCCGGTTTGTTCAATATCTCCATTGGAACACCGATCTTTCCGATATCATGAAGCAGACAGAGAAGGGACAAGCGGCTTTGCTGTATATCGGATAACTCTATACGTTTACCAAGCTCTGCACCCATAATCTGTGTACGGCGAACGTGATGCTCCGTATCACTGTCACATTCCTCAAGTGCCCGTATCAGAGATGCCAGCATATCCGAATGAATGGATTTGCTGTCTACTAATTTCTTTGTACGCATAGCTTTAGTTGTATTTCGAATGCTTTCAACTATACTGTGTGTCTCATCTTCTACTACACTGACTGCGTACTGAATACTTCCGTCGAACTTCTCCTTAAGTTTTCCGGCACATACTGCCATCTCATCTTCACTGCTTCGGCTACACAATGCTATAAGATGTGCCTCGGTTCCTCTGACATAATATGCCCTTTCAGGAAAACAGGTTCTCATATTTTCCGACAACAACCGGATCTTCTGATCCCCTGCTTTTTTCCCAAGTGTGCTGTTGATAACAGACAAACTATTAATATCGCATACAGCAATTCCTACCGGGAACGTAAAATGATCATTTTTTTCCAATGCAAGCTGTTTGAAATTTTCCCATTTCTGAAATCCTGTAAGCATATCCGTCTCAAGTGCGATATCTGTAAATACAAACATCTGACCAATCTTATGGCCGTTTTTATTTTCAAGCTTCTTTACATCACACCGCAATGTTTTTTCTTCCGTTTCCAACTTAACATAGCATTGCAGGGAAAAGCTGTCGTCATCTGATTCCGGATCAAACGACAATCCATATACATCCAGAAAACTCTGAAGATCTTTACATCCGGTCAACAGTTCTTCTCCCAGGAAAAAATCAGCTCTTTCATTATGCAGAATCAGGTGCTCGTCATCATCAAACAAAACGATGCCCTGCCCTATATTTTCAAATATACTTGTCTTCAATTTATTCAACATCCCATGTGTGGAATAATCAAAGCAGCTCCAATAAATAATAAATGATACTACACTGTATCCTCCGATCGAATAGTCCAGTAAATTCACTACAGATTCGCCCGGTAAAAATAAAAAGATCGCATTTGACCCTACAATAATAAGAATTCCTATGATAACACTTAAATACTGCCAACGATATTCATGCGGAATCTTGCAAATCTTCCGAATCAATAAACCTACCACCAATAACACCATTACATACGAAAATATCAGATGGAGCTCATACAAGGGCTTCATCTGATAGCTATACTTTGCAATCAGCGTATCCCGTGGTTTATATTCAATTGCAATTTCCATAAATGGATTAACTGCAAACACGATCAATTCATATATACAATATAAAAAGCAGAATGCTACCATCCATTTCCCATATCCGGAAAACTTTCCTTTTGTGAAATAAACCGTGAAAATTAAAAGAGAGACAAGCATAAAATCTATACTTATAAAATATATACTCGACATAGCCGCCATGCACATATAGGAATCACTCATGATACTGATCAGATAACTAATATCTACAATAGCCGCACCCATACAGGCAAACCCCAGAAATCTACCTGTTGTTTTATTCTTTTTAAAAGATTTTACCGCTAATAATATATCTGTAGCAGCAATAATAATTGATATGACTATATATGCATTGATCACAACTGTCTCATTCATAGTAAACCTCCAATATTCAGACAAAATCCGAGTTTATTTTACTATTTTTGAGGCAGCATGGCAACACCTATGCGTATCACAAACGCCGGCAATTTACCAAATCTGTTAAATTCAACTCTTATCGTTTATTCAGTATCAGAATCTTGTTTGAAAAATTCCTTACAGCCGGAATCTTTCCAAGCACCTTATATACAGGAACGAATTCCTTCATTCCTTCTACCAGACTGATATCTTTTTCGCTCCGGAAAGAAGGTGCCACACTCTGAAATGCTTTTCCGCTTTTCACACCCCAGATGAATTTCGCCTGGCTTCCCTCTATGGACTTCTCTTTCATATGCTTCACAACAAATGGTGCCATTACCTCAACCAGAACCTTTGCCTGTGTAAATGTCTGATCAATAATCTCAAACATCTTACGCACATCCTGCTCCGTTAAATACATCGTAAGCCCTTCTATGACCACCAAAACCGGTTCTCCATGATACTCGATATCCAACGTATACGATGGATCTGTTGCAGACTTAGCGATCTGGTAAACAGGGCCATTCTCCTCAAGGAAACGACTTCGAATATCCATGGTCTCCGGAAGATCAATATTGTACCAACGTTGATACTTTCCCTTCATCCGGTAACACCGGGTATCCAGTCCACAGGCAATATTTACAACAATGGCATCCGGATGCTTGGTCAGATAATCATTTACCAGACGATCCAGTACGATCGTTCTTGCAATTACACCGCTGCTCATCAGTTTATCGGATTCCGCCTTTGAGAAATCATAATCTAACCGGGATACGATCTCGATTGCTTTCTCATCATAGATATTGTGATTTTCTTTTCTGGATTCTGCTGCTCTTGCAAATAAAGTCTGCAGCATTGTCTCCGGTACACCCTGTACACTGACCTTTGTCTTATTCTGATTTTCTGTCTGCATTGCTTTTCCTTCACTCATTGTTTTATTCTCCTTTTCTGCATTTACATAACAAATGTTATTTTTTGTTATGTTGTAAAAAAAGAACCCCACAGCTACATATCACATGCTGTGAGGCTCTCTTAGATTCTGTATTAATTTATCTGTTCCACCCATCGAGTAGATCCCAATCTTCTCAACCAGATACAAACTATCTTCCATACTATAATTTCCTTTAATAATCTCCAGACATCCATCCAAACGGATCTTGGCCAGTATCTTTACAAGCTTCTCATCCGGCTCACATTCCATCCGGCTCTTATAAAATGTATATATCGACTGCTCCATCAGTTCTTCTACCTTGGAACGATACATTTCATAACAGCTTCCTTGCGTCTTCTCCAGAATGACCACCGCTTCTTTTCGGTGTTCCAGAATAAATCGCATCATCTGAACATCTAACTGCGTACCAATCTCCGGCTCTGCAAGCTCTAACTCCATATATCTGACAAGCAATTCTTCATACTGCACAACCAGTGGTTCAAAAATCTCCCGGAACAACGCTTCTTTATTCTTAAAATAAAAATACATTGCACCGGTTGTAACTCCTGCCCGGCTGCAGATCATTCGAAGACTTGCTTTATTATAGCCATGTATGAAGAATTCGTCTAATGCTGTCTGTTTGATTTTCTCTATTGTGTTTTCCTGATCATTCATCATAACACATGTTATGTTAGACGTTTCTAACCAAAATGTCAAGTATTATTTTCCGGTCACGCTCTTTACCTTATAATTTCTGACACCCGAAGCCTTCTTCTCTTTTATTTTTCTATCACCTGACATATATTCCTGCAAAATCTGTGTCTTCTATCCCACGTGATCTTACAGGAACAACAGTAATACAATATACATTTATTTTACTTACATAATCTTTCCATCTGTTGAAATTGTAACCACATTCCACGGAAGGAATTTGCCGCTGTTCTGAAGAGCATTTTTTACAGCCATCTCAATACCACCACAACACGGGACCTCCATTCTCACAACCGTAACGCTCCGGATATTATTATTCCGGATGATCTCTGTCAGCTTTGCAGAATAATCTATCATGTCAAGCTTCGGACAGCCAACCAAAGTGATATGTTCCTTAATAAAATCCCGATGGAAATTCGCATATGCATACGCTGTACAATCCGCCGCAACAAGCAGCTTTGCTCCATCAAACCAAGGGGCTGTCACCGGAACAAGCTTGATCTGTACCGGCCACTGGCGCAGCTCTGACTCCTGCTGTCCCATCATCGATGCTAACTGCTGTACAAGCTCAGATGATACTTCACCATTTTGCACAGTCTTACTCCCTGCTTCAAAAGTTCTTGTCTTTTTGTCATACCGGTCTCTGTTAAATGTCTTCATAGCCGTACCCGGACAACCACATGGTAGTGGTTCTCCTGACGGACTGCCTGCTCCATTTACTGTCTTCTCAGCTTTTGCCGCCAATACCGCTGCCTCATCATAGTCCGCTGCTTCACGTTCAACAAATGTAATGGCTCCGGTCGGACAGGTAGGAAGACAGTCTCCCAGTCCGTCACAATAATCATCACGAAGCAGCTTTGCCTTTCCATTCACCATCCCGATCGCGCCCTCATGGCATGCCGATGCACATGCCCCACAGCCGTTACACTTTTCTTCATTAATTTCTATAATCCTGCGAATCATCGTTTTTCCTCCTGAATACCTGATACCTGATCATTCTATGATATTTGCTGTTATATCTGTCGCTTCTTTGATCGACATTATACATCGCAGCTTACTTTCATCACTTAACTGTCAATCAGGTTCTTGATTTTATGTGCTTATTCTAATATACTTATTTCAAAATGTATGTTGGATTTCCAACAAAACAACATTTAAGGAAATGGAAATTTTATGAACAAACACGATCTTACATCCTATATTGATACCCTGTCAGCCTGCCGCCTGTTTACCGGCATCGATGAACAGGATCTGCCGGCTATGCTTACATGTCTGGACGGAAACCATATTCATATAAAAAAAGGGAATCCCATATTCGTAGAGGGCGATCCGGCACGCTTTATCGGAATCATTCTTACCGGAACAGCGCAGGTGATCCGTGAAGATTATTATGGGCACCGAAGCGTCATGACCAATCTACAACCCGGTGATCTGTTTGCAGAAGCCTTCTCCTGCGCAGGTCTTTCTACTGTACCGATCAGCGTCTTTGCCATGACTGACAGTGATATTCTGCTTCTGGACTGCCACCACCTTCTGACCTCCTGTTCGAATTCCTGTGATTTTCACAACACCCTGATTCGAAATCTGCTGCACGAAATTGCCCGGAAAAACCTCGCGTTAAATCAAAAAATACGCTATATGTCAGAGAAAACAACCCGTGATAAATTAATGGCATACCTCTCCGACCAGGCAAAACAGAATCATTCGGATACCTTCACTATTCCTTTCAATCGTCAGGCACTCGCAGACTATCTCGGTGTAGAACGCTCCGCCATGTCCGCTGAAATCAGCAAACTAAAAAAAGGCGGAATCATCGACACTCAAAAGTCGACCTTCCGCCTACTCTAAAAACATGCTTGCAAAGAGCATTCTTATTATATAAGTTCGTGACATAAAACATCACACGGACGGTATATATATCTTTATTGCGCAGAACACTTTCGTTCTATCCTCATGTAACGGTACTAAGCTCCCGCTTAATAGCGGATCGCTAAGGACCGACATTCGGACAGGTCTGCTTCATAAAATATATATACCATCCGTGTGATGTTTTTGTTCATTCCCTATTTTTCAAGAATGCTCTTTGCCAGCTTCTGCTGCTCCTCTGTTGGAGGATCGATTCCCTCTAATTTATAAGGAATTCCAAGTCTCTCCCACTCCTGAATACCCAGCTTATGATATGGAAGTACCTCTACCTTATCCACTGTTTTAAGAGTATCTATAAATTCTTTTGTCTTCTTCAGATCATCCTCATCTGTCGTAATTCCCGGAACAAGTACATGTCTGATCCACATATGCTTGCCCTGATCGGACAGATACTGTGCAAGCTCCAGAATATTCTGATTTGAGAATCCTGTTAATTCACGATGCTTATCATCATGGATCTGTTTGATATCAAGTAGAAAAAGATCTGTAAGGCTCATCAGTTCATTGAACTTTGAGAAGAATGGTTCTTCTCTGGTAAATGGATTTCCGGCCGTATCGATCGTAGTATGAATACCCTGCGCCTTTGCCAGCTTGAAAAATTCGATCAGGAAATCCATCTGAAGTAATGCTTCACCACCGCTTACAGTGATACCACCCTGACCTTTCCAGTATGGCTTATAACGAAGTGCCTGCTTTAACAGATCTTCCGGAGTTCTGGCCTCGATCTTAACACCTTTATCTTTGAGCAGTTTTGTATTCTCTTCAATTTTTTTCTCAAGTGCTTCTCTTTCATCATCGCTGACATCGTCAGCATACAGTCTGCTGTAATCTGTTACAAGATTCCATGTCTCTGGGTTATGACAATATTTGCATCTCATCTTGCATCCCTGTAAAAATACAACAAATCGAATTCCCGGACCATCGACTGCTCCAAAGCTTTCTGTTGAATGAATATATCCTAAAATCTGTTTCTTTTCCGGCATGTTCCACCTCTAAGTTCTTTCTATTATTTTACACAAATACACATTAAACAACCACGACTATGCATCTGTTTCCACCACTCACAGCTTCATAGCCTCTTTCTATTTTCTCTCTGATACACAATTTTCATACATGATATAATGAACGCAAAATTATTTGCTCGCAAGAATGCTGATTTTGCGGAATGCATAGAATGTGCGAAGCACATGATATAATGAACGCAAAATTATTTGCTCGCAAGGATGCTGATTTTGCGAAATGCATAGAATGTGCGAAGCACATGATATAATGAACGCAAAATTATTTGCTTGCAAGAATGCTGATTTTGCGAAATGCATAGAATGTGCAAAGCACATGATATACGGATAAAAATCCGTCTACCTTATGCTGTAAAAAAGTCCCGGAGATAGACTCCCCGGGACTCCAATCTTTTACTTATCTGTTAAAACATTCAGACTGTGTAAGATTTACAGTGAGTCATGGAATGTTCTGTTGATAACGTCGAGCTGCTGCTCACGTGTAAGTGAGATAAACTTAACAGCATATCCTGATACACGGATTGTGAAGTTAGCGTACTCTGGCTTATCCGGATTCTCCATTGCATCAAGGAGCTTATCCTTACCGAATACGTTTACATTTAAGTGGTGAGCACCCTGATCGAAGTATCCGTCCATAGCGCTTACAAGCTTTTCAGCTCTTTCTTCCTCATCATGTCCGAGTGCTGATGGGTTCATTGTCTGAGTATTTGAGATACCATCTAATGACCACTCATAAGGAATCTTAGCTACTGAGTTCAGTGAAGCAAGAAGTCCTGATGTCTCTGCACCGTAACTTGGGTTAGCACCTGGTGCGAATGGTGTCCAAGCACGTCTTCCATCTGGAAGGTTACCTGTGTACTTACCATATACTACGTTTGATGTAATTGTCAGGATAGATGTTGTAGGCTCTGAATTACGATATGTGTGTCTCTTCTTGATGTCTGTAAGGAACTCATGAAGAAGCCATACACCGATGTTATCAGCTCTGTCATCATCATTACCATATTTAGGGAATTCTCCCTCGATCTCAAAGTCTTCTGCAAGACCTGTTTCTGCGTTACGAATAACCTTAACCTTAGCATACTTGATAGCTGACAGTGAGTCGATTACGTGTGAGAATCCGGCAATACCTGTTGCAAATGTACGACGTACATCTGTATCGATAAGTGCCATCTCTGCTGACTCATAGTAATACTTATCATGCATGTACTGAATCAGGTTCAGGATATTTACATAAAGTCCTGCTAACCAGTCAAGCATCTTCTTGTACTTAGCAAGAACTTCATCATAGTCAAGATACTCTGAAGTAATCGGAGCGTACTCAGGACCAACCTGCATTGGCTTGCCTGTCTTCTTATCTAAGAACTTCTCATCTTTACCACCGTTGATAGCGTAAAGGAGACACTTAGCAAGGTTTGCACGAGCTCCGAAGAACTGCATCTCTTTACCTGTCTGTGTAGCTGATACACAGCAGCAGATTGAATAGTCATCACCCCAGATAGGCTTCATAACATCATCATTCTCGTACTGGATTGAGCTTGTTCTTACTGAGATCTTAGCAGCATACTTCTTGAATGCATCCTGAAGAGCTGAAGAATAAAGAACTGTAAGGTTTGGTTCTGGAGCTGGTCCCATGTTCTCAAGAGTATGAAGGAATCTGTAGTCGTTCTTTGTAACCATTGAACGTCCGTCAACACCGATACCACCAACTTCAAGTGTAGCCCATACAGGGTCACCTGAGAACAGTTCGTTGTATGACTTAATTCTTGCGAACTTAACCATACGAAGTTTCATTGTGAAATGATCGATAAGCTCCTGAGCCTCAGCCTCTGTAAGCTTTCCGGCCTTAATATCTCTCTCAATATAAATATCAAGGAATGTTGATACACGTCCAACTGACATAGCAGCACCATTCTGTGTCTTGATAGCTGAAAGATATCCGAAGTATAACCACTGGATAGCTTCCTTAGCGTTTGAAGCTGGCTTAGAAATATCATAACCATATGACTGAGCCATAACCTTCATCTCCTGCAGACGTCTGATCTGTTCTGCAAGTTCTTCTCTCTGACGGATAACATCATCAAACATGTTACCATCGCCACAGTTAGCCTTATCTTCCTCTTTCCAAGCGATCAGCTGATCGATACCGTAAAGAGCAACTCTTCTGTAGTCACCTACGATACGTCCACGTCCATAAGTATCAGGAAGACCTGTTACGATATGTGTATGACGTGCAGCTTTCATCTCTGGTGTATAGGCATCAAATACTGCCTGGTTATGTGTCTTGTGATAATCTGTGAAGATCTTGTGGAAGTTCTCGTTTGGCTTGTAACCATACATTTCCAGAGCTTCCTCAGCCATCTTAATACCACCATAAGGCATGAATGCTCTCTTAAGTGGTTCATCTGTCTGAAGACCAACAACCTGCTCAAGGTCCTTTGTCTCAGGATCAATATATCCAGGGCCGTATGCTGTGATGCTTGATACAACATCAGCATCCTCCTTTAATACACCGCCGTTATCTCTTTCTGCTTTCTGAAGAGCCTGAAGCTTGTCCCAGAGCTTGTTAGTAGCATCTGTTGGTCCGGCAAGGAAGCTCTCATCTCCGTTGTACATTGTGTAGTTGTTCTGGATGAAGTCTCTGACATTGCATTCTTCTTTCCAGAGTCTACCTGTGAATGAATCCCATTCCTGGTTCTGTAACATAATAATTTTTTCTCCTTTCAATTTTATATTATGTGAATATATAATACACTCTAAGGGTATTATACAGAATCTTTTTTTATAATTCAACAATCCTTATCATTTTTATTGTATTTCTTTTCGTACATTCGACTGTTTTTACATAAAATACACAGAAATGTTTTGACTGTTTTGAATGTTTACAATATAATCTGCTTTAATTTTTTCAAATTCGTCTCCGGAAGCAGAAATGTACTTTTAATCGTCTCAAAATCCACCCCCTTCGGTGAAATATTGGAATGTATATAACAGGTGTCAAAACCCACAGCAGCCGCACCCTCGATATCACATTTCGGATCATTTCCTATCATGAGTGTCTCTTTCGGATTCAGTCCCTGATCCCTGATCATAATACGGTAAAACTTCTCATCCGGTTTCTTGCAGGAATAGTCCGAAGATATATATACGGAGTCAAAACAATCGTAAATATGAAGCGCTCGCATCTCATATTCTGTAAAGATCCGTTGTGCATTGGATAACAAATATAAGCATGCCCCCCGCTGTTTTAATTCATCAAGTAATTCTCCGACTCCATCATACAGCCTTATGTATTCCGTTGTCAGCACACGGAAAAACTGACCGGCGTAGATTGCCAACATATGATCCGGCTTTGTATTTTTCCGGAGGAACAATTTACGAAATACATTCTCAATCTGTATCTCCGGATACATCTCATGTTTGTCTCCCTGCAGTACACCTTCCATCTCGTTTATGATTGCATCGTATGCAATTCTTAGCTCTTCTCCGGTATAATCCGCTCCATAATAATTATAAAAATATGCCAATCGCTCCCATACCGCCGGAGCTTCTTCATCTGTATGAATATCGACTAAAGTTCCATACAGATCAAATACATAATTTTTATATTTCATAACTTCATACCTCTGTTTCCGTGCATTCTACATCTGCTTACTATTATTATTTCAGGTTTAAATATATATCTTATACTGATAATCTGCTTAATTTTTTTGCTGCTTAATTCTTTTGCTACTTAATTCTTTTGCTGCTCATCCTTAACAGCTTTTTTCTTTATCTGCTCTGCTATTTCCCGAACGGCTGCCTCTTCTTCCTCTTTTGCAATCTTCTTTGCATAAGAGATCGTATGGATCAGATTCACCAGCAGCATGACCGCAAGCGGAATAATGATGATCGGTATAAATATCAACGAATTTGATACCAGTCGAACAAGATTTTTTGTCGATTTTAAGTATATATGTCAAATATTTTAACATACTGTAAACAGAAAATCCAGTATTTTATATCAGGAATGCGTTAATTACGGCAAATAACTGCATACGTGAAAAAAGCTGCCGGAATCCATCATATATCTCCCTTTTCACCTGCATTATATCAGGCAAAACCGGTTAATAAATGACCAATTCCGACAGCTTTTTGTCTCAGCTATTGTTTCTTATAATATCCCATATAATAGTATACTGCTCATGATTCTCTGCTGTTCTTCTCTGCATCTGCAGATATCTTATCGCTATCCGATTCTTTTTTAATAAATGTCTCATTAATGAAAAAGAATCCTCCGAGACCGATTGCAACAACGCCAAAAACAATAGCAAATATATCCATACCCATTTTATTATTCTCCTTTTCTTCTTACATATTCGGTTTTCAAATGTAAGAAGTCAGGAGTTTCTTTCCGTCCTTTTTATGTATATACTCAAGCCTTCGATACCATTGAGATGCATGCACCAGTGTGCCAATCTTCACCCACCATTTTCTGGTATCACAAACGAACCCGGATAAGGTAAACAGAAATGGTAAAACCAGGATCCACAGATCAACTGTTTTCTCTGATTGAAATGATTTCAGGCTCTGCGTTTCAAACACTGTACGAAGAACGCTTCCTGTCGGAAGTATTCCTATTTCATTAATTGATGTCGTCCGGACTTCACGAAGCACAGATTTATTCTGTTCAAACCCCCGCTCCATTCTGGAACTTTCTATATCACCTATGCCAAAAACGGTGGCAGCTAATATCAATATGATACAATATATCACACATATTTGTTTCTTCTGTTGTTGAAGCATAGTTGCCACCTCACTTTCTGTAGATTTCTTTCTGCATATCCTATACTTACTGCATGCCACATAATCAACACACTTGAGAACGAATAATTCTGCGTTCATTATCTCATAAATATAACAAAATGAATATTCTTTATTTTATTCTTATCTATTTCTTAATTTCTTCGCGGAGCTGTGTTCCAAGTTTCTGAATATCTTCTTCCAGATCACCCTCCAGCTCATGCACATCTTTTTCAAGACGATCCTTAAACATCAGAAGGAAACTGATAAGAAGCAATCCGCTGGATATCCAGATAGCATGGAAGCCCAGATGTACCGACAAAACACCTCCGATTCCGGCTCCGACCGCAAAGAACAGGATCACACCGAAATAATATAATGACATTTCTAACTGCTCCGGCTTCTTTTCTCTTAAATATACAGATAAGGCCGCTGTACCACTTCTGAGATTTCCGATACACATCGTACTCGCATAAGAATGTCCGTTGACTTTTCGGAATGTCTGAACCTGCATTGCACAGGAAAAAGATACTAATACCGTTGCCAGCATGTTCCATCCTTCTGTTAAAAATCCAACAAAAAACAAAATTAAAATCTCCATCAATAAAATGGATTGTCTCCAATGAAGCTTCTTTGCGTATTTGAACCGTCCCTGTACCTGTTCTGCAAAAAACACACCAAATGCAAATGCAAACAATGGATACAGATAACGAAGTCCTGCCTGCCATTCACCCATCATAAAATGCTGACTCATCAGCACTACATTTCCTGTCTGCGCATTCGAAAACACTTCATCTCTTGTAAAATATGTATAGGCATCCTGAAATCCACCGGATAACGCCAGAAACACACTGGTAATAAACGCTTCCGACATCTGCCGTTCCGCCTGTCTGTTCTGCCCAACTTTCATCTCAATCAACTCTCCGTTCTTCTTCAAATAATATCAGACACAATATAGTTAGCAAGAACGATATGCCCTGCTTCAAAGAAAAACCGGATGTGAAACCCACACCCGGTTCTTCTTTGTCCGAAGTATATCCTGACGTTATAATGTCTCAGGTGTATCTCACGAACATATATTGTATTCTGATCATTCAGATATTATTTCTGAGGACCTGCTGCAACTAATGCCTTACCGGCTTCGTTGCTCTCATACTTAGCAAAGTTCTTGATGAATCTGTCAGCAAGATCTAATGCCTTTGTCTCCCATGCAGAAGCATCTGCATATGTGTCACGAGGATCAAGGATTGCCGGATCAACACCCGGAAGCTCTGTAGGTACTTCAAAGTTGAAGTAAGGGATCTTCTTTGTAGGAGCTGAAAGGATAGCACCGCTAAGGATAGCATCGATGATACCTCTTGTATCCTTGATTGAGATACGCTTGCCTGTTCCGTTCCATCCTGTATTTACAAGATAAGCCTTAGCTCCGCTCTTCTCCATCTTCTTAACAAGCTCTTCAGCATACTTTGTAGGATGTAACTCAAGGAATGCCTGTCCGAAACATGCTGAGAATGTAGGTGTCGGCTCTGTGATTCCACGCTCTGTACCGGCAAGCTTAGCTGTGAAGCCTGACAGGAAGTAGTACTGTGTCTGCTCTGGTGTCAGAATAGATACCGGAGGAAGTACTCCGAATGCATCTGCTGAAAGGAAGATAACATTCTTTGCTGCAGGAGCTGATGAAATAGGACGAACGATGTTCTTAATATGATCGATTGGATAAGATACACGAGTATTCTCTGTAACGCTCTTATCTGTGAAGTCGATCTTACCATTTGCATCTACTGTTACGTTCTCAAGAAGAGCATCTCTTCTGATCGCATTATAGATATCTGGCTCTGAATCCTTATCAAGGTCGATAACCTTTGCGTAGCAGCCACCTTCGAAGTTGAATACGCCGTTGTCATCCCAGCCGTGCTCATCATCACCGATCAGGAGACGCTTAGGATCTGTTGAAAGTGTTGTCTTACCTGTTCCTGAAAGACCGAAGAAGATAGCTGTGTTCTCACCGTTCATATCTGTGTTTGCTGAACAGTGCATAGCTGCCATTCCCTTAAGTGGAAGGTAGTAGTTCATCATTGAGAACATACCCTTCTTCATCTCTCCGCCGTACCATGTATTGATGATAACCTGCTCATGGCTTGTGATGTTGAATGCTACACATGTCTCTGAGTTAAGACCAAGTTCTTTATAGTTTTCTACTTTAGCCTTTGATGCGTTGTAAACAACGAAATCCGGCTCGAAGTTCTCAAGTTCTTCAGCAGTTGGCTTGATGAACATATTTGTTACAAAATGTGCCTGCCAAGCTACTTCTACGATAAAACGGATAGCCATACGAGTATCAGCGTTTGCTCCACAGAAAGCATCAACTACAAATAATTTCTTATTTGAAAGTTCCTTCTTTGCAATATCCTTAACGGATGCCCATGTCTCTTCTGTCATTGGATGATTATCGTTCTTGTAACCATCTGTTGTCCACCATACAGTGCCCTTTGAATTCTCATCAACAACAATATACTTATCTTTAGGTGAACGTCCTGTATAAATACCTGTCATTACATTAACAGCGCCAAGCTCTGTTTCCTGTCCTTTTTCATATCCTTCAAGAGTAGATTTAGTCTCTTCCTCGAAAAGTGTTTCATATGAAGGGTTGTAAACGATCTCTGTAGTTCCGGTAATGCCATACTTGCTTAAATCAATATTTTTCATTGTACACAAATCCTCTTTTCTTTCTAAGTATTATTCTATGGAGGTTAGTTTGTACTACCAACTTCCACAGCCAATTTGTATTATAGCCATCCCTAATCAAAAAGTAAAGAAAATCTTTACCGGATATGACTTTTTTACAATTTTTTTATAATCATCACGCCTGTATTTTATAATTTATATTTGTTTTAGAAACACAGACAGATTGCATAGACAAGTGCCGCCATGATCCATGCAACAACACACTGTCCGACCACAACTACCAGTGCCCATTTGCTTCCAAGTTCCCGTTTTACGGAAGAAACGGCTGCTACACATGGAGTATACAGCAGACAGAATATCAACAATGACAGAGCGGATGCCGGTGTCAGGATCTTATGGATAACATCCATGCTTCCGGTCAGCACAGACAATGTTGATACTACACTCTCCTTGGCCATAAATCCGGATATCAGTGCCGTCGATATCCGCCAGTCTCCGAAACCAAGCGGTGCAAATACCGGTGCGATCAATCCTGCGACAACTGCAAGGATACTGTTCTGTGAATCTGCCGTCAGGTTAAAGTGCAAATCAAAGCTCTGTAAGAACCAGATCACGATCGTTGCCACAAAGATAACCGTAAATGCCCGCTGTAAGAAATCCTTTGCCTTTTCCCATAATAACTGCAATACATTTTTCAATGCCGGCATTCTGTAGTTTGGAAGCTCCATAACAAACGGAACTGCCTCACCCTTGAATAATGTCTTTCTGATAATAAGCGCCACAAGGATTCCTATCAGTATTCCCACAACATACAACCCAACCATAACAAGTGCTTTATACTTTGGGAAAAACGCTGTTGCAAAGAATGCATAGATCGGAAGCTTTGCAGAACAGCTCATAAACGGGGTCAACAGGATCGTCATCTTACGATCACGCTCCGACGGAAGGGTACGGCTCGCCATAATGCCGGGAACCGTACAGCCGAAGCCAACCAGCATCGGCACAATACTTCTTCCGGATAACCCAATCTTTCTGAGTGGTTTGTCCATGACGAAAGCAACACGAGCCATATATCCACTGTCTTCCAATAACGAAAGAAATAAGAACAGCACCACTATGATCGGAAGAAAACTCAGCACACTTCCAACTCCCTTAAAGATACCATCGATCACAAGTGAATGAAGCACCGTGTTCACCGACCATGCAGTCAGAAGCTGATCCATCTGCGCTGTCAGATAATCAATCCCTTTCCCCAGCAGATTCTGAAGTACCGCTCCGATCACATTAAAGGTCAGAAAGAAGACCGCTCCCATGATCAATATAAAGGTCGGTATCGCGGTATACTTTCCCGTAAGAACCGCATCGATCCTCCGGCTTCTGATACGTTCCTTACTCTCTGCCGGTTTGACAACCGTTTGTCTGCAGATCCGCTGTATAAAATCGAACCGCATGTCTGCAATTGCTGCTGCACGATCAATTCCACGTTCTTCTTCCATCTGGCTTACAATGTGTTCTATCATCTCTGTCTCATTCTGTTCAAGATGCAGAGATTTTTCCATCTCTGCATCCCCTTCTGCCACCTTCGCCGCAGCAAAACGAACCGGGATTCCCGCATTCTCTGCATGGTCTTCGATCAGATGCATGATTCCATGCAGGCACCGGTGCACCGAACCACCATGATCTTCCGGATCACAGAAATCCTGTCTGCCCGGTCTCTCCTGATATCTGGCGACATGAACTGCATGTTCGATCAATTCATCTACACCCTGATTCTTGATCGCAGAGATTGGAATAACCGGAATTCCAAGCATACTTTCCAGCTGGTTAATACGGATTGATCCTCCGTTCTCACGAACTTCATCCATCATATTCAGTGCCAGCACCATCGGTATATCAAGCTCCATCAGTTGCATCGTCAGATAGAGATTTCTCTCAATATTGGTTGCATCCACGATATTGATTATGCCCTTTGGTTTTTCATCGAATACAAACTGTCTGGTTACAATTTCTTCGCTGCTGTACGGCGAGAGAGAATATACACCCGGAAGGTCAGTTACTCTTGTGTCCGGATATCCTTTGATCATTCCCTCTTTCCGATCAACCGTTACTCCGGGGAAATTACCTACATGCTGATTCGAGCCTGTCAACTGGTTAAATAATGTCGTCTTGCCACAGTTCTGGTTACCAACCAGAGCAAAGGTCAGGATCTCATTCTTCGGCAGCGGATGTTCATCTGCTTTCACATGATATTTTCCGCCTTCGCCAAGTCCCGGATGCTCTACTAAAGCTTTATCCTTTTTGTTATCTTTCCTATGTTCGTCTTCATCTGATTTTTTATCTGATACCTCGATCTGCTCAGCATCCGCCAGTCGGAGCGTCAGTTCATAATCATGAATACGAATTTCAAGAGGATCGCCCATTGGTGCATATTTGATCAGTTTAACCTCAATACCGGGTATCACGCCCATGTCAAGGAAATGCTGTCTCAGTGCTCCATCACCGCCAACTGTACAGATGGTTGCGGACTGTCCCTCTTTCAAATCTTTGATCGTCATTTGTATCGCCTCTTAACTCTTTATAATAAATATTTATCAATTGCTTCTGCACATCCATCATGGTCACAGTCATTGACAACAACCGCAGCAACTGCTTTTACATGTTCATTTGCATTTCCGACCGCAATCGCTAATCCTGCAGTTTCCAATATATTCAGATCGTTGTCTGCATCACCGACCGCGATCGTCTCTTCAGGTTCAACACCCAGGTGCTCACACAGCCGGAGCAGCCCGGTTCCTTTGGTAACTCCTGTCGCCGAACATTCCAAAGCGGTCTTCTCTGCATCCGCAAGAACAAGATTCAGTCCGGCAAGTCTCTTTCTGGTTCTCTCCCTGCCTTCTGTTGTCGCATGATACAGATTCAGCTTCGGGACCTCAAATGGATGTTCCTTATAATATTCATAGATATCATCGACCTGTGTTGTAACCTTCTCATACATTGGCCGATAGACGCCCATCCCAAAGCGTTCCATCTGGGGTATGTCCTTTTTCTGCACTATGGATTCGATTGCAAGCAGATGCACCATAAGATCTTCTTTTTTACTTTCTGCCAGAATCTTTTCTGCCAGTTCAATAGAGATTGAATTCGAATACAGGATCTTTTCCTCTTTTACATCATACAGGATCGCGCCGCTGGAGCAGACAACATAACGCAGCCTCGGAATCCGCTTAAAATATTCCCGAAGCTCTGCCACACATCTTCCGGTTGAAAGGATCACTTCCTTTCCTGCATCAAATGCACGATTGATTGCTTCCAAAGTATGTTCTGATATCTGTTTCCGTGAATTCAGCAATGTTCCATCCATATCGAATGCAATTAATTTGTATTTACTCATGTATATCTCCTGTCGTCTTATTGATAATTTTTATCTATAAGTCTCTCTATATATACAACATTTCAGTCCGAATGTAAATCAAAACAACAAAAAAGGACACCCTCGTGGCCCGGATGTCCCATGCTATAGCATTTTTTTGATTAAATAAATTATTTAACCTTGATTGTTACTGTCTTTGTATAAGCTGAGTAGTTCTTAGTCTTAGCAACCTTAACTGTTACCTTATAAGTACCTTTCTTGATACCCTTTGATAATGTAATCTTGCCATTCTTAACCTTGATCTTCTTGCTGCTTGCTGTATAAGTAACTTTAGCCTTTCCCTTTACACCTGTTGCTTTGAATGTGTAAGATTTGCCTTTCTTCTTGAAAGTCTTAGCCTTTGTTGCCTTATACTTGTTTGTAACCTTTACATTCTTCTGCTTTGCTTTCTTGATTGTATAAGAAGATGTTACAGATCCACTGTACTTACCTGTACCTTTAATAGTTACTTTATAAGTACCTGCGTTCTTTGTACTCTTCTTAGAGAAAGAAACTGTATAATCAGTACCTTCCTTTAATGTTACAGTCTTGCCATCTGCGTTCTTATAAGTCACTGTTTTAACACTAGGCTTCTGTGACTTATTATTAAATGTAAAGGATTTCTTTGAAAGAACAATTGTTGTATTGCCCTTTAAAGAAGCCTTACTAGGAGACTCTGTTGCAGCCATTGCTGTACAAGGAATCATCAGAGCGATCACCATGATAATAGCGATCAGTTTCTTTAAATTCTTCATGTTTTATCTCTCCTTCCTACCACATTTTGGATAAAGGTGTTTTCTCCCATTGTTGATAAATACTATCCTTTGTCGGAATCAAACACATATATGATAAAACAACTGTATGCCACGTACCAGTTGATTCACCCAAGCTTTTCATTTTATTTTTCCTTTTTACCGGAATATTTTTTTTCGCCATAACCGTAGCCATAGCCATAATCCTTGCCATACTTTCCGTAATAACTCTTATATGCTCTTCCCGATGCCTCAACACGGTTTAGTATAACACCCAATAATCTGCAATTCACCTGCTCTAACTGCTGCATGGACTGGCGAATCACATTTCTTGATGTCTCGCCGCTTCTGACAACCAAAACGGCTCCATCACAAAGGGATGCAACCTGTGCTGCATCTGCCACACTTCCAAGAGGCGGTGAATCTATAATAACATATCTGTATTGTTCTGCCAGCTTATCTAAAAGCTCCGCAAACCGGGCATCCTCTAATAATGCAGATGGATTCTCTAACAGGTTGCAGCACGGAACAATATATGCATTCGGAATATTTGTCTCATATACAACATCTTCATACTCGGCCTGTCCCGACAGGTAATAACCGAGATCCTTGATCTCCGACTCAGACTTCATATTGTGTCTTCCTTTGATCACAGACTTTCTGAGATCCACATCCAGGAATACGGTCGGGAATCCTGCCTCTGCCATCATCTTCCAGAGATTGATGGAGATTGTGCTCTTTCCCTCATTCGGAAGACTGCTTGTGATCAGAAGCTTCTTAGTATTCTTCCCACAGAATTTGATATTAATTCTAAGTCGGTTCATTGCTTCTTCTATTGCATATGGCATTTCATTAAAATCTATACTGAGTTTTTTCATTTGCTTCTTCCTTTCAGACCGGATTTTGCCTTATCTTTATCTGTTGCTGAATCTCCCTGATTGAACTGATCACTCTCAGGAATGGAGGTCAGCGGAACGATTCCAAAATACTTCTCCATATCTGAAGCGGTATGGATCGTATCATCTAACAGATATCTGATAATGATAACCAGACAATATAGGAATGCTCCGAGCAAAGCTCCGATCAATGTGAATTTCAGGTAACTCGGTCCTGCTTTCTCATCCGGTATTCGTGCAACCTGTGCAATATTAGGTGCATTGGTACTCATAGTCTCAGGCAGATACTTAACCGAAATTTCCGCAAGTGTATTTGCAATGTTCATTGCTTCTTCAGGATCTGTACTGGTAACTGTAATCTTCAATACACGGGTATCCGTTGGGTTCTCTAATGTGATCATATCTGCAAGCTGTTCATAATCATAACTAAGATCCAGCTTTGCAATTACCTGCTCTAATAACGGATAACTGAGCATCAGGTCTTCGTAGTCTTTTGTAAGAGATGTACCAATATTCAAATCAGACAGATTAACAACAGAATCCTCTGACGCTGATACAACATACAACTTTGCTGTAGACTGATATGTCGGTTTGATCAGAAAATAAGCACATGCATTTAACAAAACTGCTCCGAGCAGAAATGAGAGAACGATAAAATGGAGCTTATCCATCAATGCATATCCAAGATCGACCAGATCGATCTCTTTATCGTCTTCTTCCGCCTGAACAACTCTGATATAGTTGTTTTTTTCTTCTTTTGCTGTATCCGATTCCGATACTCTCTTGTTCTCTGTACTCATATTCTCCTCCGTAAAAAGTAAAACTACTTTTTATTCTTCGTATTCTTCGTAAAACAATTCTGCTATTGCCGCTTCCAGGCTCTGTTCGTTCGGCTCAAATGTGGCATATCCAAGTTCATCCGTTCCAACTGTACCATCAACGGAAACTTCTCCCTCATCCTTTTCCTTTGCAACCAGAAGCGCAAGCTTGCTAAATTTACTTTTATTGATGCTGGTAACCATATAGTCCTGAACGGACTCATACAGGTCTAGCGGATAGGTACTGCTCTGCTGACACTTTTCTTTGATGAGCCTTTTTAATTCAGTCATATATACAGCTTGTCTATGCATACGATTCTCATTTGTCTCATCAGCAACGCCCCATCTGTCATGAATAAATTCTTCCGCCTGTTTATCAGTCAGACAGATTGTTTCACCTTGCTTAAGATCCGGATCGATCTCGGAAAAATCATCTTCGATCGTAACCGTTACTCCACCGGCCATATGATTGATCGTACCGATAGCACCCATATTGACCGCTGCATATCCATCAATTTCCTGTCCGTGCAGATATTCGGATACAGCATCTACCGTATTCTCACAACTGGCTTCCAGTCCGTCGCCACTGGAATGCGCCAATGCAATCTGCATCTCCGTTTCTCCGAGATAAGAATTATCCAGATCAAGCGATTTTACATTTGTGATCGTATTACGATTAATCGCCATTGTCTTAAATGTTCCCGCACTGATATCACGAACCATAAGGATCAGTACATCATTCTGATGTCCTCCGTCATAATCCGTCACCTTTTCTACTTTATCATATGAATCTATACCCATAAACAGGTATGTCTCTATATTCTTCTTCGGAACATATTTCTTACCATTTAGCGTGACCACTCCAAGCTCCGTTTCATATGCCTGCTGTGCCCGAAGCTTCTGTCTGTCAATTACACGAAATACCATCGCCAATACGATACAGAATGCTGCAACAGCCACTATGGTAATCATCAGTTTTTTATATAATTTTCTTTTTTCCTGTCTGCTGTGAATCACTCGTGACATCTCAAACCACCCTTAAAACAGACTGCTTATCAGATCAGATCCACCTGTCGGAAATGCTTTTTCACATATAATCAATGCAATAAGTATCATAAATAAAACTACACTTATTATAATTGCAACTTTTTTCGACATAATCGATATCCTCCGTATTACTCTGTCACCTGAAATCTTATCCTTCGGCTGTTATTCCTGCATTTTATCATTCTTGATCTGCTGCAGCAAATCCACTCCATATTCATCCAAGCGTCTGATACAGGCTTCGCCTGCTTTTTTTCCCAAGATCTGTCGTCCCTCCATCAGATTCGGCGGACGATGATGAATTCCGTGGCAATCACTTCCTAAAATATGTGCCTGTCCTCTTTTGAACATCTTTATCAACGTATGTGACTGTTTCCAGTCCGATAAGCTCTCTGCATTGATCTGTATCGTTACCGGAAGTGACATCAGTTCTTCTATGTATTCTTTATTTCCTGCCGTTTTCATAAAACGTTCCAGATGCGCAATGATCAGCGAAAACTTTCTCTCCTCGATCAGATTTCTTACCTGATCTATATCCTTCTGTCTCCACATTCGGAAAGGCATCTCTAATAACATAATCCTCGAACCGTTAATTGTCAACCGATCTATCTTCTCGGCCTGATCCATTCCCTCAAAAAAGGCGACCTCCGCACCCAGTAAGATCTGTGGAGTGTCTTTACCCAATTGATCTTCTATCTTCTGATATGCTCCGAGCCTTTTCTCTGTAAATCGTTCGATACGGTCACAATCTGCATAAAAATGTGGCGTTGCGATCATGATGTCAACACCCGCTGCCTTACTTCGGCGAAGCATCTCTATCGATGTCTCTACATTCTTACTTCCATCATCTATACCGGGAAGAATATGAGAATGAAAATCTATCACTTTCATTATGGGACTCTGACCTTTCTATTTAAAATAAATAACACGGGATACTGTTTTTATAAAACAGTGGCAACAGATAATACAGTTAACATCCTGCTGTATCAATAGAATCTAGGTTATCAAACCTTTTATAATATCCTGTCACCCCACAAACGTACCAACTGCGTTCGTTTTTCTCAACAGTGATTATGCCACAGTGGGCTTCTAATGTAAAGATGTCGAATATAATTTCTGCATTTTTATATTAAAAGCCCCTATCATCCATTTATTTTTCGTCATTTTACCGAGTTTATTTTTTATGTCTTAATTCCTTTACAGCTCCGGAAAGCTTAATCGGATTACCATATCGGAGTGTTGAATTACGGAAGATCTTACCTCCCAGAACACCCATACCGATCACCGATATATATAAAATTATTGCTGATATAACAACTTCCCATGTTGCTACATCTCCCATCGCAACTCTTGCAAACATTGCACTGTAAGAACTGATTGGAAGATAAGAGCAAATCTTGATAACCAGGCCATCGACATTTGTCAGGTTCATAAGTACAACGAAATATACGATCATTACAATCATCTGCGCCGTACCGGCTGATTTGTTCAGATCCTCGATCTTAGATACCAGTGCTCCCAGTGCCCCATACATAAATGCATAGAACAGGAATCCACCAAGACCGAATACCGCAAATGCGATCAGAACATCAGATGGGATATTTAATACGGCCCCCATAAATCCGCCCCAGTATTCCTTATTAAAGTTATATGAGATCAGCAGGGCTGCCATGATAAGCCCTACCTGAAAGAACGTAGCAACTGTTCCGGCAAATACCTTTCCGAATAAGATATCTCTGGAGTTCGTTGTCGTTACCAGAATCTCGATCGAGCGGTTGCTCTTTTCATTTGCCACACCGGTTGCAATCGACATTCCATACATAACGATCAGCATGAAGATCACGATAACCAGAATATAACAATACCAATAATTGCTTGTGCTGTCCTTACCGAGGATAACTTCTTTTGCCTGGATATCTGCATAATCAAGACTCATAAGTTCATCAAAATCCAGATCATGTGCTTCACTGTACTGTTTCTTGGCAAGCATGGACAGATAACTGTCAAAGGCACCGGTGTAATCATCAAACACGCCTTTGTTATAAACATAATATGTATATTCTGACGTACTATAAACTACATAACCAAGTTCCGCATCTTCACTTTTAACCAGCGACTCTACTTCTGCTGCATCCTTACATTTCTGTAGCTTGACATCCGGATATACCTGCGCCAGCAAGCCTTCATCCATAATACCGGATGCATCATAGTATGCATATACGGATTCATTCTCCTGATCCGATTCGTCCTCTGCATCTGTCTCTTTATCAGATGAAAGGCTTCCACTTGTAAATGATTCCTTAATTCTCGGTGCGAACATGATGCCTACACAAAGAAGTGCCAGTAAGATTGTTGAAATCAGATAGGATTTACTGCCAAAATAATTACCCAGTTCAAACTTTAATATTGTACCAATCTTTTTCATATATCTTAACCTCTCTTTCCAAACAGACCCTTTTTCTGCTTTGGTTCAAATTCAGAAAAAGAAGTTCCGATATTATTTTTTTCTTTTATTTCTTCCGGTGTCTCCTCATCTCCGACTACCGATACAAATATATCATTCAGGGAAGGCTCATAGACACCATAACTTCTAAGCCTGATTCCCAGCTCTTTAAAACGGGAGAGCACCTGCCATTCATCCTGTTCCGACAGGATCTGTATCACAACATGATGCTTGTTATGACTGATCACCTGTACCTGATCTGCAAACTTATCACGAAGAACTTGTTCCAGTTCTTCCGATTCCATTCCGACAGCCGCAACTGCTTTGTGACCTTCTCCGTATTCTTCCTTAATCTTGTCAAGGTTCCCTGCCAGTGCCACTTCACCATGATTGATCACTACGATATCTTCACAGAATTCTTCCACATAGCTCATCTGATGACTGGAGAAGATAACGATCTTTCCGTCTGCGATCAGTTCATTTATAACATCCTTTAAGATCTGTGAATTCACGGGATCCAGACCGGAAAATGGCTCATCTAAGATCACGATGTCAGGATCAGCTACCAATGTTGCCGCAAGCTGTACCTTCTGCTGATTCCCCTTCGATAATGTATCCAGCTTCCGATTCTCGTATTGGATCACATCCAGACGGGTCAGCCATTTCCTCATATTTTCTTCCGCCTGCTTCTTATTCATCCCACGAAGCTTTGCCAGATATACTAACTGCTCACTGATCAGACGTTTCGGGTATAAGCCACGTTCCTCCGGCAGGTATCCGACCTGCTCCGGCTGATAGACAAAGGGTTCTCCATCTAATAAGACCCGCCCCTCATCCGCATGGAAAACATCCATGATGATCCGGATCGTTGTGGTCTTACCCGCACCATTTCTTCCCAGCAGTCCGAGTGCGCTTCCACCCTCTACCGAGAAATTGATCCCGTGCAGGATCTCTGTGCCATCAAAGCTCTTTTTGATGCCCTGTAATTCTAATTTCATATCTCTCTCCTTTTTATGAACCGACATTCATATCCCTGTTATGAATGTACGATCAGTTTCAGATTGCAATTTTCATCTACTATATCATAATTCAACTCTGAAACAATCTTTAATAATCTTAATTATCGTTTGTAACGGTTCATATTTGCCTCTATTCCGGTTCTATTCAAAAGTAAGGAAATCCTCAAATTCTATCTCGGACGGCAGTCTCAGATCCCCTCTTGGGCTTACCGATACCGTACCGACCTTTACGCCATCCGGCATACAGTTACGCTTGAACTGCTGACGGAAGAATCTGGTATAGAATACCTTCTGCCATTTCTTTATCTCTTCATCTGTAAATGTATATGCTTCTGTTTCCCCATCTTGCAAAGCTTCTACACTCTGTCTTACCGCTTCTTTACAAAGGTCATAGACCTCTTCCGGCTCCATGCCATAACGCAATGTGTAATACAAGAAGAAATCATGCAGGATATAGGATCCGACAGTATCCTCTGTCTTCTGTGCGATCGTTCCGTCAGCATTCGGCGGAAGCAGTTCAGGGCTTACAGGCGTATCAATGATATCTTCAATCACATCCTTGATTCCCGGGAATCCATTTCGATCCATATCATGTCCAACTTCATCTACCAGAGTCCGGACCAGAGTCTTCGGGATGCTGGTATTCACCGCATACATGCTCATGTGGTCTCCGTTATAGGTACACCAGCCAAGTGCAAGTTCTGACAAATCACCGGTTCCGATCACAAATCCGCCCTCTTTATTCGCTACATCCATCAGGATCTGTGTCCGCTCTCTCGCCTGACAGTTCTCATATGTAATATCATGTACTGCTTCATCCTGTCCGATATCTGCAAAATGCTGACGGACAGAATCTACGATACTGATCTCCCGGATGTCACATCCAAGCAGCTCCATAAGCGTAGTTGAATTGCTCTTTGTCCGTTTCGTTGTTCCAAATCCCGGCATCGTGATACCGGTTACTGTCTCCGGCGGCAGTCCGAGGTTCTTTACTGCCTGTGCCGATACCAGAAGTGCCAACGTAGAATCCAGTCCACCCGACACACCCACAACGATACAGGACGCATGCGTGGCTTCTATCCTTCTCTGCAGACCGGCAACCTGCATCGCAAAAATCGACCGACATCGTTCAAGTCTGTTCTTTGACGGAACAAATGGGGTCATAGACACCCTTGCGCATACTTCTTTTTTCTCTGCAAATACTTTTTCGCAGGTTACCGTCATGTATTCTCCGGCATCAAAATTCCGTTTGCACTCCGCAAAGGATTTGTTTGCCAGACGATCATGGCGGATCTTTGTCATATTAAAATCACGGATCAGTATACCATCTTCAAACGGCTTGATCTCGCCTAATAATTTTCCGTTTTCATACATCAGATTGTGGCCGGAAAATACCAGATCCGAGGTTGATTCATAGGCTCCGGCCGATGTATAGACATATCCACAGATACAGGAGGATGACATACTTCCTGTCAGTGTTCTTCTGTACTGTTCCTTTCCGATCACTTCATTGGATGCCGACAGATTGAGCAAGATCTCTGCTCCCTGAAGTGCCAACAGTCTTCCCGGCGCGATCGGTGTCCAGAGATCCTCGCAGATCTCCATACCAAATGTAACATGTTCCTCCTGCTGATTCGGATCTGTCATCTCGAGCAGAATGGAATTGCCAAATAAGGTTTCCGAACCGTCAGCCATCTCAACTGTCCGGTTCTCTACACGCCTTCCACTGAACCAACGTTTCTCGTAAAACTCGCCGTAATTCGGCAGATATACCTTCGGTGTAAGCGCAAGTACTGTCCCGTTCCATAAAAAAGCTCCACAGTTAAATAATTCTCCGTCTACTTCATATGGCACACCGACAACAAGTGCTGCACCCTTTTTACCGTATTCTGCAGTCATTTTCGCCAGTTGTAACAGTCCTTCTTCTGCTCTGTCGATCAGACGACGATTCACAAACAGATCACCGCAGGTATATCCGGTCAGCGACAACTCCGGTGTAACAATAACATCGACCTGTTCTGCATATGTTCTATAGACTGTTTCGATCTCCTCGCAATTCTTTGTAACATTGCCAAGGTGAACTCTTGGTGATACAGACGCAATCCTTACTAAATGCTTCATGGTTATTCTCCTGTATTTTATCATCTTATTTTTTATAACTAATCTGTTTTATTTGCTATTTTATTTCTCTTTTAGAATCGAGGTACGACAACCTTATCAAGTATCCCCGTCAGATATGCGATAGTTACTCCGTAATTGGTCATCGGTTTCTGCTGTTCCTTCGCATGGTCGATTCTGGACATAATATATTTGCGGTTAAACATGCAGCCTCCGCACTGTATGATAAGATCATATCCTGTCAGATCATCCGGGAAGTCCGTTCCGCTGACTATATCGATCTTCATGGTTTCTCCATACCGTTTCCGCAGCATCTTAGGAATCTTTTCCCGTCCGATATCTTCTTTTAACGGTGCATGTGTACAGCACTCTGCAATCAGCACATGGGATTCCCCATTCAGCTTTCCTATCGCATTTGCCCCCTCTATATAATATTCGATATCTCCCTTATATGCGGCAAATAACACAGAAAAGGATGTCAGCATGGAGTTTTCCGGCTTATGCTCATAGACATAGGCAAATACCTGAGAATCCGTTATGATAAGCTTCGGTGCTTCCGTCAGATGGGATAAAGCTTCTACATACTGATCTGTTGTCACACTCATAACAAGACATTTTTTATCTAACAATTCTCTCAGTGTCTGCACCTGTGGCAGGATCAGTCTGCCCTTCGGTGCCTGAATATCCTGCGGCATAACCAGCATAACCAGATCTCTCTTTGTTACCAGCTCTCCGAGGATCGAAGAAGCACCATATTGCTCCGGCAGGTTCCGCACAAGCTCTTTTCTTACCTGATCCATACCGGCTCCTGTCGCGACACTGACTATAACTGCATGCTGTCCCGTCTGTTGATACAGCTTTTCATTTATCTTCTCTGTATCATTCCGGATATCTGCCTTACCGATTACCCATATGACAGAAGTCTTCTTTTCTCTGAAATATTCATACCAGTGAAGTTCCTCGTCCATATCGGTATCTGTAAGTAATATGATCGCTATATCTGTTTTTTCCGCTGCAAGCTTTGTCTTCTCTAAGCGTTTCCCCCCCAGTTCTGTTTCATCATTAAAACCTGCTGTATCGATCAGTGTACAAGGGCCGAGCGGATAGACCTCCATCGCTTTATATACAGGATCGGTCGTCGTTCCTGCAACATCTGCTACAATTGATATATTCTGCCCGGAAAACCGGTTGATAAAGGATGATTTTCCACTGTTTGTCTTTCCAAATACTCCGATATGAAGTCGATTTCCGGATGGTGTCTCATTTAACCCTGCCATGTGCTGCCCTCCCTGTTGTTATACGCTGTCTGCTTCAGCATTTATCTGCAATCTCTTTTATCTGTATGGAGCTCTTATTTCGATCATCTGTTAAAAACGGAAGTCTCTCTGACCTTCTGCGATATCATGTATATGATCCGCTGTGATCTGTCTGACCTTCTCATTCGGAATCCGCGCAAGCTCACGTTCGATCAGTTTCAGACCGATCTGCTTCGTCTCAGAGCTTGCATAGTCTTCCAGATATTCCTTAAGCGTCATAAGGGCATTTGGATGACAGCAGTTTAAGATCTGCATATTCTTACAGAGTGCCATAAAACGGTCTCCGGTCCTTCCTGCTCTGTAACATGCTGTACAGAAGCTTGGTATATAATCCATCTTCATCAGCCAGTTCACAACCTGATCCAGCGTTCTTGTATCACTGACATCAAACTGTGCCGATGTGATATCTTCTGATGTCTCCGGGATATCATATCCACCTACACTTGTTCTTGAACCTCCGCTGATCTGTGAAACACCAAGCGGCAACACTTTCTCACGAACTGCCTGACTCTCTCTGGTAGATATGATCATTCCTGTATATGGTACTGCGATACGGATCAGTGCGCAGATCTTTGCAAATGTATCGTCACTGATTCCGTTATCGAATACATCCGGGTCGATATCATCTGCACGTTTGATCCTCGGAACACTGATCGTATGCGGACCTACCCCATGAACCGCTTCCAGATGCTCTGCATGCATCAGTAAACCTGCAAATTCATACCGGTACATTTCCAGTCCGAACAGTACACCAAGTCCTACATCATCGATACCGCCTTCCATGGCACGATCCATGGCTTCGGTGTGGTAATCGTAATCATGCTTCGGACCTGTCGGATGTAATTTCAGATAGCTTTCCTTATGATAAGTCTCCTGAAACAGGATATAGGTTCCGATGCCTGCATCCTTTAACTTCGTATAATTCTCAACTGTTGTCGCTGCTATATTGACATTGACACGGCGGATTGCGCCGTTCTTATGTTTGATACTGTAAATTGTATTAATACATTCCAGAATATATTCGATCGGATTATTCACAGGATCTTCACCGGCTTCGATCGCCAGACGCTTGTGTCCCATATCCTGAAGTGCGGTAACCTCTCTTACAATATCCTCCTGGGTCAGCTTCTTTCTTGCAATATGTTTATTCTTGCTGTGGTATGGACAGTAAACGCATCCATTCACACAATAATTGGACAAATACAGCGGCGCAAATAACACGATACGATTCCCGTAATAATCTTCCTTGATCTCCCTTGCCAGATCATACATCTCCCGGATCTTATCCGGCATCTCACAGGCCAGCAGCACGGACGCTTCTCTGTGCGTCAAGCCCTTTTTTAGTCTGGCTTTTGCAAGGATCTCATCAACGATATGTACGTTATCTTTATTCGCATCGGCATATGTCAATGTCTCTCTGATCTCTTCATCTGAAATAAATTCTTCTGCTTTTAATGATTTTACATCATACACTTGTATCTGCCTCTTTTCTTCTGCTATATAATTCTTCTTCCTGTACAATCATCTGATCTGCCTCGTGTGTTCTATAAAATCAATATATCCGTGAGCAGACCTTTGTTATGCTTCAATCTATACTTAATAATAGTATAGTGGAACACTCAGAAAATATCAACTGCCATAAAAATGCAGTTATATAGTTATACAAATCATAAAAATGCAGCATATAGTTATCCTTTTACAATAACCATATCCTGCATTTTCACGTTCTGACTGTTCTCTTATCCAAGTGCTACATCAAGCACCATCATCAATGAAAATCCTACCGCAAACATGATCGTACCAAGATTCGTATGCTCACCCTCTGCCATCTCCGGTATCAATTCCTCAACGACAACATATAGCATAGCTCCTGCCGCAAATCCCAGAAAATACGGAAGCACCGGCACCATGATCGAAGAAAGTGCGATCGTAAGCAGAGCTGCGATCGGCTCTACGATACCGGAAAAGAATCCATAGCCAAATGCTTTCGGTTTACTGCAGCCTTCCGAACAAAGCGGCATTGACACGATTGCTCCCTCCGGAAGATTCTGGATCGCAATACCGATGGATAATGCAAGTGCCGCCGTCAACGTAATGTTCGTGTTGCCACTGATCCATCCGGCATAGACAACACCGACTGCCATTCCTTCCGGAATATTATGTATGATGATCGCAAATACCATCATAGTCGTACGTTTGAAATTGCTCTTGACCCCCTCTGCCTCCTTACTGTCAATATGCAAATGTGGCATCAGAGTATCGATCAGTAATAAAAATATAATTCCCAGCCAGAAACCGATAGTTGCCGGAAGAAATGCAAGCTTCCCCATTGCTTCCGACTGCTCCATCGCCGGGATCAGCAGGCTCCAGATAGATGCAGCCACCATAACACCCGCCGCAAATCCAGACAATGCTTTCTGCAATAACAGATTCATCTGTTTCTTCATAAAAAATACACAGGCTGCTCCTGCCGTCGTTCCAAGAAGCGGCAGTCCCAGACCAACAATTAAACTTAATATCATATATATTCACGCTCCATAAATTATTTCCATTTATTATATGAATCATCTCTCCTCTGTTTCCTTATTATAGCGGAATACTGTTATTTATGCCATGACCTGTTTTTTTCTTATCTGTATTTTTCTATCATTTGAGGTCTGTCTGCCACAGATTCTTCAATATATTTCATATTGCAAAACCGACCGTCGATGCAAGATTTAATATCCGGCTTCCGACGATCGGTCTATATTAGATAATATTCATTTGAAAACTTAATATTGCTGACAAATTATTTATATTTTATTTTACAGTTTTAAATAAATGTCAATAAACCTATCGACTTTAAGAACAGGATAAACAACAGGATCGGTGTTATGAATTTCACCATAACCACATACAGACCTTTTCTGCTGAATTTTTCTCCGTTCTTCTGCACTTCTTCGATAACCGTCTGCGGTTTGGAGATCCATCCGATCAGGATACAGGTTCCGATTGCTACGATCGGCATCATAATGTTATTACTGATGTAATCCATGATATCAAGGATCTGTGCGATCGATCCGTTTGGAAGCTTTACTTCAAAGTACAGCTTGTTATATCCAAGACATACGATCGTTCCAACAATGATCGCAACGATCAACTCAATAATACCGGCCTTTGTTCTGCTTGTATGGAATTCATCCATGATACTTGCCACGATTGCTTCCATGACAGACACTGCACTGGTAAATGCCGCAAATAATACCATTGCGAAGAACAGACAACCGATCACATTTCCCGCCTTACCCATCTGGGCAAATACTTTCGGAAGTGATACGAACATCAAACTTGGACCCTGTGCCATTCCCTCTGTTCCTGAGAATACATATACAGCAGGAATGATCATAACGCCCGCAAGGAATGCTACAACCGTATCAAAAATCTCAATCTGTCCAACTGATTTATTAAGAGCTGCATCATCTTTTACATAAGAACCATAAGCAATCATAATACCCATGGCAACAGACAGACTGAAGAATAACTGTCCCATTGCATCCAATAATACCGTAAAGAAGCTTTTCACAGTAAGTCCGTCCAGATTCGGAATCAGATATAATTTCAAACCTTCTACACCGGTTCTGACAATCCCATCATCTCCGGTCTTTTTGATCGTTATGGAGAAGATTGCGATTCCTATAACCAGAATGATCAGTAACGGCATGATGATCTTGGAAAAAGATTCAATTCCTTTATTAACACCACGAAATACGATAAATGCCGTAACGGCAAGAAATATCAACATCAAAATGACCGGTTCGATATCTGATGTAATAAAGCCTGTAAAATAACCGTCCTGCGCTGCCTCTGTACCCTTACCGGTTAAAAATGCGAGGAAATATTTGACAACCCAGCCACCGATCGTTATGTAATATGGGAAAATAATAACCGGAACCAGACTGGCAATGATTCCCAGAAATCCCCATTTCTTATTCAGCTTCTTATAAGCGGTAAGCGGACTCTGCTTGGTCTTCCGACCGATTGATACTTCTGTCACCAAAAGTGTATATCCAAATGTCAGTGCAAGGATCAGGTATATAACCAGGAACAGTCCACCGCCATCCTTTGCTGCAAGATATGGAAAACGCCAGATATTTCCTAGTCCTACTGCGCTTCCCGCGGCCGCCAGAACAAATCCAAGCGAGCCGGAAAAAGTATTACGTTTCTTTTCCATGTTTTGTTTACCCCTGTCTGTATATCACAGACTCTTTCTGATTTATTTGTTATCCTCTTAGATTCTATGGAAGCTTCTCCAAATTCTCTCATAGAACAAACACTTTTCTAATATAGCATACCAAGCAGTCATCTGTCATCTGAAAAATTCTACTTTTTCTACGAACTTACTCATATTATGCCGCATACGGTCAGATTACCTTTTTGCCGATCCATCTGCCGCTCAGGTACCGCCGGATGAACAGCACGCCACGTACGAACTGATCCATGATCATAGCGACCCAGACACCGAATACACCCATACCCATATATTTGCCGAGCACATAACTGAACACGATACGACAGATCCACATCGTACAAATGGAAACGATCATACTATACTTAACATCACCGGCTGCACGGAATGTACATGGAAGCGTAAATGCTACCGGCCAGATCGTAGATGCCGCGATACCATGAAGCATCAGGATCTTCTCGGCAGCAGACTGCGCTTCGTAAGATAGTCCATACGCTTTCATGACCAGAGGAAGAACCGCAAATGTAAACAATACCGTAACTATGATACATATATATGCCATGGTCAGAACTTTGATCGTATAATATTTTGCCTGCTCGTAATCTCCTGCTCCCACGCATCTTGATACTACTGTGACCATGGCAAGGGATGCCGCCATACCCGCCATCAACTGGAATCCGGCAATTACATTACCGACTGCATTTGCAGCGATCGCATATGTGCCAAATGTTGAGACAAGGCTGAGCACAAGGATCTTACCAAGCTGGAACATACTGTTTTCCAGTCCGTTTGGAATACCTACCAACAGAATGCTTTTTAACATATGCCAGTTTGCCCGATAATGCAGACTTTTCTTTATATAAATACGTGTACTGTCCTGCTTCGCCTGTGCACTTTTCTTCGGAATCAGCAATATGATCATAATAACCGCTGCCGCAAGTCTGGAAACCAGGGTAGGAATCGCAACGCCTTCCGTTCCGCATTTGCATGCATAGATCAAAATGGCATTTCCCGCTACATTGATCCCGTTCATGATCAGAGATACCCGCATGGATATATTAGAATTACCGATGGAACGGAAAATAGCCGCACCGGCATTATAAAGTGCCAGAAACGGAATCGATGCGTTTACGATCATCATATAAGTATCTGCATGACCATATACATCTGCTTCGATCTGACCAAACACATGATTTAGGATCAATCCCTTGCCTGCATACATTAGCGTCATGACTCCGAGCGACAGGATCAACGAAAACCATATGAGCTGTGTAGCTGCCTCTCCCGCCTTTTCTTTATTCTTCTGTCCCAGATACTGTCCGACCGTAACCGCACCCCCAGTCGCAAGTGCTGCAAAGAGGTTGATGATCAACTGAAAACAACTGTCTACCAGCGATACACCCGAAACAGCCGATTCCCCTACCGAAGATACCATGATCGAATCCGCAAGTCCGACTAACATCGCAAGCATCTGTTCAATGATCAATGGCACATATAATCTGACCAGATCTTTATTTGAAAATAAATATGTACTTGTATCCCGTTTTTTCTTATGTTTAAACACAATATTCCTGCTTTCTTTTTTATCCAATAATGAATTATACTCATCTCACATTTTACATGCAAGTTATATCTTTTCTGTATTTGCGTCTTTATCAGCATTATCTTTATCTGCTTATGTTTTCTAAAATAGGCTTTTTATTGATATTCTGTTACCATTCTGTTAGAAGAACATTACAAAAACATGTTATGCACTTTTTACCGATATTTAAGGACTTTTTCTATGGAAACGCTAAATTATTTGTGTTAGTATGTTGCTTGCGCATCAGATACGGCTTATCGTATCTGAATAAAAAGGAGGAATACGAATGAAATGCAATTTACAAAAATGGCACAGATTCAGATTTCTGATTCTGTCGCTGTTACTTATCTCGGCTACACTTCTCTTCTGTCATCCATCGGTCAGTAAAGCAGCTCCTGTCACTCCGGATTCTGCAGAAGAAATTCCTGTTGTAAAAAACGGATTTATGAAGGAAGCAGACGGTACACACTATTATGTAAATGGAAAATCCTTAAAGGGGAGACAATACATAGGGGAATATACATACTGCTTTAATCCTGCAACCGGAGTCATGGTGACAAACGGTTGGTACACGACAAAGGCAGGTAATAAATATTATCTGAAAAAGAACGGAACCGCAGTTACCGGAAAAAAGACAATAAACAAAAAGACTTATATCTTTTCAGATAAGGGCTGCATGCTAAAAGGCTTCTGTAAGGATTACAAAACAGGCAAACGATATTATACCGGAACAACCAGCGGTGTTATCAAGACCGGTTGGAAGATCACTCCGAAAAATTCCCGTATGTATTTCGGAAAAAGCGGTGCTGCTTATACCGGAAAACACAAGATAAAAAAGCACTGGTATTATTTCAAAAAAAACGGTCATGTATACACCGGAAAGTTCAAAATCAATAATAAACTATACTATGCAACAGAAAAAGGTGCGATCAAAACCGGAGCATTCAAAGTCGGTAACAAAAGATACTATGCTACTGATAAAGGCGTAATACGAACCGGCAAATTCAAAATCGGTCATAACACATACTATGCAACTAATTCAGGTGTCCTTAAAACCGGACTGTTTAAGATTGGAAATTCTACCTACTATGCAAATGCAGTAGGCGTGATCCAGACCGGAAAATTCAAGACAGGTAACAAATGGTACTATGCCGATGCATCCGGAGTGATTGAAACCGGAAAATTCAGAATCGGTAACTGTCTGTACTACACAGATAAAAATGGTGCTATCTACCGTACCGTAGATGGAAATAAGAAAATGGTAGCTCTGACATTTGACGATGGACCATCTCCTTATACTCCTATCGTACTGAATACTCTGGAAAAATATGATGCCGTTGCAACCTTCTTCGTTGTCGGCAACCGTGTTCCTGCTTATCCATCCTATGTAAAACGGGCATATAACCTGGGCTGCGAGATTGGTACTCATACTTATGACCATGCATGGCTCAACCAATTATCGGCAGCCGGCATCAAAGATGAGATCAAAAAAGGATCAGACGCCATTGTCCGTGCAATCGGTGTAGCACCTACACTGATGCGTCCACCCGGTGGCTGTATTAACGAAACTGTACGAAAGAATGTTGGGCTTCCGATGATCCTGTGGTCGGTCGATACCAGAGACTGGGAAACAAGAAGTACTCCTACAACGATCACAAGAGTAGTAGATGGGGCTTATGACGGTGCTGTCATCTTAGTTCATGATCTGCATGAATCAACAGCTATTGCATCAAAGACATTTATTCCGAGACTGATCAAAAATGGTTATCAGCTTGTAACCATCAGCGAAATGGCTGAGCTTCGCGGTATAACAATGAAAGCCGGAGAGACATATAATTCATTCAGATAATACACAGGAGCCTTGTCCTGAAACAAGCTCCCAGACATATTTCCGCTTTACAGAATGAGATTTCTTATAATGAGAATCTCCCTGACAACGCAAAAAAATAAGATGGAATCTTACCACCCCATTGTAATAAGATTCCATCTTTTTATTATAATCACCATAAAACCCCTGGTAATTTTTTATCTGTTGTATTTCTTATGAGCTGACTATAGCATGCCATTTTTTAAGCGTCAACCCATAATTGTCAGATTTTACAGGCATTTTGTCAAATATTCAGAAAATTAATTCAGGCGGTATAAATACAATACTTCGTACCTACACCGCCTAATAAAATTAAGTGCTATTCTATTACTTTCCTATTACTTTAAAGGCTTGCCTGTGAGAAGCTCATATGCCTGAAGATATTTGTCAATTGTCTTCTGAACGATCTCATCAGGAAGCTCCCAGTTGTTATCCGGATTTGCCTTTAACCAGTCACGCGCAAACTGCTTATCAAAGGATGGCTGACCATGTCCCGGTTCATATCCTTCAGCAGGCCAGAAACGGGAGCTGTCCGGTGTGAGCATCTCATCACCGAGAACAATATTGCCATTCTCATCCAGACCAAACTCGAACTTGGTATCTGCTATGATGATACCTCTTGATAATGCATATTCTGCACACTTCTTATATAAAGCGATTGTATAGTCACGAAGCTTTGCGCCATATTCTTCGCCCTTGCCAGGAAATCTCTTTTCCAGATATTCAACACTCTGCTCGTATGAGATATTCTCATCATGATCTCCGATCTCTGCCTTTGTGGAAGGTGTGTAGATCGGTTCCGGAAGCTTATCGGATTCTTTTAATCCTTCCGGAAGCTTGATACCGCATACTGTACCGTTTTCTTTGTAGCTTGCCCAGCCACTTCCTGTGATATAACCACGAACGATACACTCAACAGGGAGCATTTCCAACTTCTTGCACATCATACTGTTTCCGTCAAATTTCTCCTGCCGGAAAAATTCAGGCATATCCTTTACGTCAACCGAGATCATATGGTTTGGAAGAATATCTTCTGTCATATCGAACCAGAATTTGGACATCTGTGTCAGGACTGTACCCTTCTTTGTAACGATATTCTTTAAAATGACATCAAAACAACTGATACGGTCTGTTGCTACCATGATAAGGCTGTCACCATTATCATAAATCTCACGTACTTTACCCTCTTTAATCGGTTTCATTTCCTGCATTTTTGATACCTCGCTATGATTTTATGATTTGTATTTTTTACTCTTACAAACTATCACTATCTACCTTTAATGTCAAATAGGTTATATGATTTATTGTAAACGTTTTTATTTTAAAAATCCATTGATAATCTGCTCTTCCGCTTCTGCCTCTGTCAACCCAAGTGTCATCAGCTTGATCAGCTGCTCGCCTGCGATCTTGCCGATCGCTGCCTCATGGATCAGGTTTGCATCAATGTTATTTGCCGTCAGCTTCGGACTTGCCGATACGCTTGCACTATCCATAATGATCGCATCACATTCACTGTGACCCTTACATTCATTATTGCCATTGATCGTAGAATAGAATTCCTGTCTGGACTGATCTCTTGCAACCGATCTGGATACTACATTTGCACTGCAGCCTTTTCCGTTTAAATCTACATCAAAATCAGTCTTTGCATACTGCTTCCCATGTGTCATTATCTTCTCGCGGATCTCTAAGGATGCGTTGTCCTTTAGATCACCGCTGGTCTTTCTGACGGTCGAATCAATTCCCTTGATCTGGGTTGTCTCCATCTCCATCGATGCGCCTTCCTCTAAATGCACGATGGTTTCAGGATTCATGATATTCTCGCCATTTCCATCTCCCTCACCATAGTGACGTTCGATGTATTTTACCTTTGCATTTTTTCCGATATAAAATGTATGGATACCGTCATGCTTGGAGGTATCCACACCACAATTATGAATACCACATCCGGCTACGATCGTAACATCGCAGTCCTCTCCGATATAGAAATCATTGTATACCATATCCTGCAGACCGCTCTTACTCAAAAGAACAGGGATGTGCACACTCTCATTTTTTGTTCCCGGTTTAATGATGATATCGATTCCCGGTTTATCCTCTTTTGTTACAATATCTATATTTGCAGTTGTATTTCTACTGTCAAGCTGTCCGTTGACACGAATGTTAAATGCGCCCTCCGGTACATCATGAAGTCCTGCTACCTGCTGCAATAAACTCTTCTGAATTAAATCCATGTTCTGTTACCTCACAACTTATTTCTGTTTTTCTTCCAGCACCTTGCAGGTGGCTGATTCACCGGTCAGTCTTGGCATGATCGCATCTCTGCTTCCGATTGCATCAACATGACCATTTGCGATCACAACAATCTTATCTGCTATATTAAGGATTCGCTCCTGGTGGGAAATGATCAGGATTGTTCCGTTGATCTCCTCCCGCATCTTCTCAAATACCTTGATCAGACTGTTGAAGCTCCACAGATCGATGCCTGCCTCCGGCTCATCAAATAATGACAGCTTCGTACCTCTTGCAATGATCATTGCGATCTCGATACGTTTTAACTCACCACCGGAAAGACTTGCATTTACTTCACGGTTCACATAATCTCTTGCACATAAACCGACTTCGGAAAGGATCTCACAGATCTGTGAAACATTCATCGTTTTGCCGGATGCTATAGATACCAGATCTTTTACGGTAAGCCCTTTAAAATGAACCGGCTGCTGAAATGCATAGCTGATTCCTTTCTTTGCACGTTCTGTTATATTCAGCTCTGAAATATCTTCGCCATCTAAAAGAATCTGTCCGGTCGTCGGTCTGATGATTCCTGCTATGATCTTTGCAAGTGTTGATTTACCGCCACCGTTAGGTCCGGTAATTGCTACGAAATGTTCGTCTACTGTAAGGTCAATGTCTTTTAATATTGCTTTCTCTTTTCCATCCTCATTTACAATATATGAGATGTTTTTTAACTCTAACATAGTTCCTCCATCGCTGTTTGTATTTTTTTAAACACACTGTTTTATAGTATATCCTAAAATCCCCTATATTCCAATATTCTTTTAGTATTTTTTCCAGTTTCCGGCGGAAGTATGCGTAGTTTTTCTTCCTATAATTAAAAATAAGTCCATCCGGTTGTGTGGGGGGTATGACTGTATTCACCCTATATGACATTTATGAGGATTTCGTTGTGAGCTGCACATTGTCAGTAAATACGAGTGCCTGTCTGAGCCGAAGGCGAGTTGGCACAGGAGTATTTACGGATCAGACATGTGCAGAGAACAGAAACCGCAGTAAGTCATATAGGGTGAATACAGTCATACCCCCCACACAACCAGATAGACTTATTTTTTATAGGTGTTTTATATAAATTAAGAATTTCTCTTCTTTGTTAATACGCCTGCGATTATGAATATAACACCAAATGCTACGGAGATAACGCCCCAGATTACCAAATCGGCATAGGAACCTGCACATATAAGGCCGATCAATCCGCCGACTATGTAGAAGCCTGCACTTGTGAATGCGCCGCCTGCTCCGGTTGACTTTCTGGTTACAATTCCAACGATTCCTGCAACAAGGAAACAAACTGCAAGTAATACACCTGCAGAGCCTCCGGATTCCCCGTTTTCTTCCAGTGCATTTGATAATCCTGCCGCACAGGACTGAAATGTTACTAAGACTGATAACACGATTGTTATGATCCCTGCTACGAGTCTGAATGTTGATAAAGGTTGCTTTGTCTTTTCCATAATAAATTCTCTCCTCTTTCTGCTGTTATAAGTGTTCTTGCTATTATATTAAAATCCCCCGGCATCAGTCATCATTCAGGGTATTTTGATATAATTACAACCACTGCATATTCTATCTTATAAAATTATCAGAAAGAGCTGGTGTGCTGTCAGCACACTATCGGAATATATCTTCTACTATAACGAATACAAACACTACTAAGAAAAACCATGCCACTGTATATAAAAATAATCCAACCAGCTTCCATATCTTCTTCGGTGAACGTACAAGCGGAAAATAATTCCAAACGTCCAGATAATTATTCCAAAAAAACGGAGTAATAATAAACATCATAAAATATACAAAGCGATTTACATATAACCAAGTTCCGGAGAGCGGTTCTCCATGATCTTTTACTTCTACTGTCAGACAGAAATATATCCAAAATATATAATAAATGGCTGCAACAACCATATTCAGGACTTTCCCTTCCCGAAATCCCGGCGGCAGAAAACGAGTCCATGCAGGGCGGATTTTCCCTTTACGCTCATAAGGATCTGATATAGCAGATGTTTCAACTGTAACCGTTTTATCATTCAACGACTCTTTATCCGTATATGTATCGAAACACATACTCTGATAAACAGCTTGCATCATTTCCTCTGCTGTCTGATATCGTTTCTCCGGATCGATCTGGGTTGCTTTTCTGATTATCTGTGACACTTCCGGATAATCTTCATAGATTCCGTCCCGGATTAATTTTCCACACAACATATAATTTAATAATACGCCAAGTCCATAGATATCCGTCCGCGCATCTGACTGCAAAAAACCGTATTGCTCCGGTGCTGCAAATCCTCTTGTACCGATCAGCTCGGTATCCCGATTTCTCTCTGCGTCAAAAACTCTTGCGGTATTGAAATCGATCAGATATACAGATACGATTCCCTGCCCCTTTTTGAAATCTCCCTGAAGCATTACATTTGTCGGCTTGATATCCCGGTGTACGATCGGCGGTATATGACTGTGCAGTTTTTCTAATGTCCGGCAAAGATATTCGATCACCCTGCCGGCAGCATCCAAATCCAGGCATCCAAATTGTTCAATATATGTTTCCAACGTGATCCCCTGTATGTATTCTTCGATCAGATATAACGTACCATCCTCTTCCATACATTCATAAATCTGTGGAACGTAAGGGAGTTTTGATTGCTGTAGCCAATCATATATAGATTTGTCATATTGCGTCAGAATTTTTTCCACATAAATCTGTCCGGTCTCTATATGCCGCACCAGAGAAATTCCCTTTTTATGCTCTACTTCTTCCAGTCTGCGATAAAAGGACAGACGACTTTGTATTTCTAAATTCATATCATTTTCCTATTGTTTATCTTGAAATTGCATTATCGACAAGTATAATAAATATTATATGGTACTGATAAAAATTATCAAGGGAAAGAATACAGGATCGATCATGAAAACGACCAGAACAACAGATCTGCTGAATGAATTATCAACCGATGATTCAAATATACATTTTAAATCTTTTATAACATCTCATGCAGATGATATGTCCTGTGACAATCTGCAGGATTATTTTAATCTGTTCTTTAAAGATCACCCGGAACTTCTGATCGCCGATGTCATAAAACGAAGCAATCTGGACCGCGGCTATGCTTATCAGATCTTAAACGGCAGGAAACCACATCCCGGAAAATACAAGCTGGTTCTTCTGACATTATGCGCCGGAATGAATTTGAAAGAGATCCAGCGTGCACTTACAATCTCCGGAAATGCCGTATTGTATCCCAAATTTCCACAGGATGCTGCCCTGATCGTATGTATCAATCAGAACTGTACTTCTGCATTTGAAGTGATGAATTTCTTTGCGGAAAATAATCTGGATTTTCCTGAATAAACGGAGGTATATCAAATGGATACTTTTAGAAACATGAGAAACGACAAACTGGCGAAAGCCATGATAAACAAGCTGGCTGCCAGAAATATGGAAGGCTTCTATGTCCAGACAAAGGAAGAAGCTAAGGAGCTTGCACTGAGTCTGATCCCGGAAGGAAGCTCTGTCGGCTGGGGCGGTTCCATGACCGTAAAAGCAACCGGACTTTTAGATGCTGTTATCGAGGGAAACTACAAAGAGCTGAACCGTGATACGGCAAAAACACCGGAAGAAAAAGACCGGATCTCCAAAGAGTGTTTCTTTGCAGACTACTTCTTAACAAGCTGCAATGCGATCACTGAAGACGGCATAATGGTAAATATCGATGGCAATGGAAATCGTGTGGCTGCCATTGTCTACGGTCCTTCCCATGTTATCGTGATCACAGGAATGAACAAGGTAGTACGAACAGAAGAAGATGCTTTAAGCCGTGCAAGAAATGAAGCAGCTCCGATCAATGCACAGCGCTTCGGACTTTCAACTCCTTGCAGCACAACCGGAGAATGTGCAAACTGTCTGTCACCGGAAACAATCTGCTGCCAGTTCTTAACCACCCGCTATTCCAAGCACAAAGGCCGTATCAAGGTCATTCTTGTAAACGAAAATCTGGGATTTTAGAATAACAGACAAATTTCAGGGGCTGTTTATTATTATTGCGCAAGACACTTTCGTTCTATCCTACTCTGTATAACTTCGAACTAACCTCGACAATACCTCGCTAAGTTCTCAGTTATCAACGCAACGGTACATAAGGTTGCAAAATACGCAACCTAAGTACCGGCGCTCGGACAGGCTTGCTACATAATAATAAACAGCCCCTGAAGTTTGTCCGTTATCCTTCTATCGAGATAATCTTCTTTTCTTCTACTTCCGGCTGGTCGTCGAATTTTGGTACATAGACATAAAGAACGCCATTTGCAAATCTTGCTTTAATATCCTGTTCACTGACTTTATTACCAACATAAAAGCTTCTCTTATAGTGACCGGAATATCGTTCCCTCTTGATATAACTTCCCTCTCTGCCTTCATGATCTGATCCGGCATAACTTGCAAGGATCGTCAGATATCCGCCTTTTAATTCCGCCTTGATGCTCTCCTTTGGAAATCCCGGCAGATCCATCTCTATCTCATATCCGTCCTTTGTTTCGAATATATCAGTTGCCATTGTAGTCATGGTACGAAGTCCGGAACGGCTGCCCCAGAAGGAATCATCAAAAAAGCCATTCATCATCTCAAAATTATCTGAAAAAATACTTGGTCTATCCATCCTAATTACCCCATTTCTATTAATATTTCTGGTTTTATATCTGTTTTACATTACCAACGTTTTCTGTATTTTATTTAGAGACACATATTATAAAATATCTTTTCGTTATTTTTACGCTTGCTTTATATTATTTATAGCACCTTTTGTTAGCACTGTAAACAATTGAGTGCTAATTTAAATATTATCTTTTTGTAAACTTCTCCTCCATTACGCGGATACCATGATAGAACATCTCATTAATCGGAGTTGGCACGCCAAGCTCTTTTCCCATCTTTATGACATTGCCGGCAAACATCTCTACCTCAGTCAGCTTCTCTGCTTCCAGATCCTGCAGGGTTGATGGTTTGTTCTCGGGTGGAATCGTCTTTACTGTAACATCCTGCTCCGCTATTTCTTTTTCACCTATATCGATTCCCTTCTTCTGCGCGATCGCAGCCACTTCCCGCATGGCATTGTCACGGATCCAATTCGCACTGTCGCTGATACGGAAAAATCCAAATGGGATACCGAGCAACGCACAGGTCATATTTTCTCCAATATTGCACATGTATTTAAACCAGAGTCCCTTTAACATATCCGGATCGATCTCATATGGAATATCGGCATGATCAAATACTTCTTTTACAGCAAGTACACGATCTGACAGAACATCATTTTTCTTCTCTCCGAAGTGAATCTTGCCCCAGTACGGATCAAAGTCTGCTTTTCCATCTTTCATAACAATGGACATTCTCATATATGCATATAATACATGTTCTTCGCCAAATGCCTGAATCAACTGTTCCTCACTGTCTACACCATTTAGCAAAGACAGGATCAATGTATGTTCACCTACCTGATGGCGGATATCTTCTATTGCCTGCACAAATCCATAGCCCTTTACACCGATCAGGATCAGGTCCGCCGGCTCTCCCTGTTCTTCGGGTGTCACGATCGGAAATCTGTAGTTGACGCCATTGATCGTAACTCCTTTACTTTCCAGGCGTTTTTTACGTTCACCACCTGCAATAATATAAAAATCATCTCCAAATGCTTCATATAATCTTGGTGCAAAAAATACACCCATGGCTCCAAGTCCGATCAATGCAATTCTTTTGATCTTCATATTTCTTATTCCTCTTTTCCACTATATTGATTCTTTGTTTAACATTCTATCCTGTTTTGGTGTGATTCCACGCCATCTTTTATATGTCCTTATAAAATGACTACAATCAAAAAATCCTGTTTCCCCCGTTTCTGAACATTGATTTTTTCTGATTTTCTGGCTATGGCAACTAGCAATGATTGTATGCGTGACTGCACGGCAAACATATACATTGCTGCTTTTGTCTCATACTCTGATACAATATCGCATGCAAGTGAATTAATCTCACCCAGAGTATCCTTTTCGTGCAAAACAATACAACAGTCTTCCTCCGCTGTCCTCCTCACAAAACAGTCATACATCTTCTGCAAATATGCCTGTGGGATATTTAATGTATGAATGTTGAACTTGATAACTGCATACCAGACGTTTTCTGTTCTCAATCGATGCCCCGATTGAGGGTGTTTACCTTTTCGCAGTCTGCTTCCAATAATCTGCGAAATGATCTTGCGGCTGTATTCAGTGGATGCTGGCTGTCATATATCATGCAGATATGCCGGTCAGGAATTTTCTCCTTTAGGACTGCCTGTATTACTTCTCCGCGTTCGAGCGCCTCACCTGCCATGGATTCCGGTATAAATGCCAGTCCCAGCTCACAACAGACAAGCGGCAGGATCTGATCTGTTGTCGCAGCCTCCGTATCCGGTGCAAATTCTATCCCGTGCGATAAAAACAGCCGCTCATAAAATCGAAATGTCATCGTTTCTCTTCCAAGACTGATCAACGGATAATTCTTTAATTCTTTTAAAGACAACGTCTTTCCCTGCAGCTCTTTAAAGGATTGTCCACCGATCAGAATCTCCCGAAACGATCTCAACATTCTGGTTTCAAGAGGCGAGTCTGCTTCCACCGGTGTCGACACAACAGCAAAATCAATCTTACCGCTCTTTACTGCATCTACTGCCTCCGGCGTGGAATGATTATAGATTCTCAGTCGAATTCCCGGATATGCAGTATGAAACGACCTTAATTTATCAAACAAATATATATTTAACGCTGTCTCGCTGGCTCCGATCGATATACTTCCATGTACCATGCCCGAATAGTCCGCCAGTTCATCCTCTGCCGTTAATAACTGATGCATAGCTGCCGACACATACATATATAGTTTTTCTCCCTCCGGTGTAAGCTGAACGCCCCGGTTGGTTCTTACAAATAAGGTACTGTGCATCTGCTGTTCCAGACAGTTCATCGCTCTTGTAACATTTGGCTGGCTACTTTCCAGAACCTTCGCAGCCTTTGTAAAATTATGATATTTTGCCACATAATAGAAAATTTTATAATATTCAAAGTTAATATTCATCTGTCTTCTCCGTTTCTTTTATCATATCAAATGATTATGTCTGTCATATCAATTATATCTTTTACTTATCTTTTTGCCAATAGTATAATTGTGCAGAACAGAAAAAGAAAGGAAGTCGGTTAAGCATGAACGAAACTACAATTTTTCCACGAGAAAAAAGAGCAGATTTCTTATTTGAAAAAATCCTGAATGATCCATGGGCATGTGAGAAATTACAGGAAACATTTGCAAATTACCTGTGCTATAACGATGATGCTTACGACGCACCACTTCCGGCAGAAGAATTTGCACAGGCACTATTCAATTCCTATCATAACCGGGATCTGTCTGCATTTCTTATGGCGATCTGCAACAATACCCTGTTTGATCTTCTGCGCAATTCCTTTCTGATCCCATATCGATTCAACGCAGATGGCAAAACAAATCCTGTTATTATGACAGATGACAATGGTCAGTTGCTTCCTGAATACAAAACTTCGATCCGGGAAAAAGAATATCGTCATTTTCATAAGATCTATCAGGCACTTAGAAACAATAAAAATATCTATCTAGCCCGCGCATACAGATACAGTCACGATTATGCCGCAAATGACATGAAACCGGAACAGAAGATTCTGGAAAAAAGTGACGGTGTACTGTTGATCCGCGAGCTTCCCGATACTGTAAAGCAAAAGGAGACAGAGGCAGAAGCATATTCTGCTGTATGGGATCTTATGATCGCACTGGAAAAGGAGCTTCCTATGTCCTACATTTTCTACGGGCAGGATTCTCTGGTGAAAAATAATTCCCGATATGATGAAATCGGCATATTCCTTCCAAATTCATTATTCCTGACGAATCTGGAACATCATATTGAAAAAGCGGAGGAGATCATCTATGCCAAAGAACAGTAATTATACAGATATCATGGAAAAAAACCATATGGAAATTCCATGGCATGATTATGTAAAAAACGATAGCAATGTCCTGATCGCCAAGGCGGGGCTGATAGAAAAAGCCTCTGTTATTGGAAGGGTCGGGTTAATTATGCTCTCCTGTGGAACAGGTGCCTGGCGTGTTCGTACTTCCATGAACCGCCTGTCCAAAGAACTGGGCGTAACCTGCACCGTTGATGTCGGATTGATGTCCATTGAATTCAACTGTTTTGATGGAACCGACTGCGTTTCACAGTCTCTGAGCATTGCAAATACCGGTGTAAACACCTCGAAGCTCTATCGGATGGAACAATTCGTTGATAATTTTCCAAAAGAAGAAGCCCATCTGACGGGTGAGGAAATCCACCGGCGTCTTGATCAGATTGAGAAGATTCATACACTTTATTCACCTGCAAAACTGGGTCTGGCTTCAGCCCTCGCCTGCTGTGCATTTACCTTCCTATTAGGCGGCGGTCCTGTTGAAATGATCCTGGCTTTTATTGCAGCCGGTGTTGGAAATGTCATCCGTACCAAAATGATCAAGCACCATTTTACCCTTTTCTTTAACATAGCAGTATCCATATCAGCCGCATGCCTGACATATGCCATCTGCTTTCACCTTGCAGAAATCTTCTTCCACGTATCTGCACTCCATGAAGCTGGCTATATCTGCTCAATGCTGTTTATCATTCCCGGATTTCCATTCATAACAAGCGGCATTGACCTGGCTAAACTGGATCTTCGGTCCGGGCTTGAACGTCTGAGCTACTCTGTCATCATAGTTTTAGTAGCCACTATGTTCGCCTGGATCATGGCATTGCTGTTACATTTTCATCCTCAGGATTTCTCCTCTTTGAATCTGGCTGTAGGTACAAAGCTTATCCTGCGGATCATTACAAGCTTCTGCGGAGTCTTCGGTTTCTCCATTATGTTTAACAGCTCGATTCCGATGGCTGTCACCGCTGCCTGTATCGGAGCAGTTGCAAATACTCTCCGGCTGGAGCTTGTCGATTATACAAGCACTCCTCCGGCTGTTGCCGCATTTGCAGGCGCATTAACCGCAGGTCTTCTTGCCTCCGTTATAAAAAGGAATAACGGATATCCAAGAATCTCTCTGACCGTTCCGTCCATCGTTATCATGGTTCCGGGACTTTACCTTTATCGTGCTTTCTATAATCTTGGTATCATGTCTTTAACAGAGGCTGTTTCATGGCTTTCATCTGCGATCATGATCATTATTACTCTGCCTCTCGGTCTGATATTTGCAAGGATCCTGACAGATCGTACTTTCCGGTACTGCACCTGATTCATGTATCGGACGCAAGCCCTTATTTATCTTTTATGTTGAAAAATTATCATTGAATTATGTCGTATTCTGGCATATAATATTTCCAATATTTATATATTCAGGGAGCTGACAAATTAGCCGGCTGAGAGGAGAATGAAGTTCTCGACCTGTGAACCTGATTTAGGTAATGCTAACGTAGGGATGTGTATTAGAGGTGCCCTGCGGCATCTTTTTTTATTGCTCTGTGGCAGATCGGGAGCACCACTTTCTGCCACGTAAAATAACATTGGTTGTGATAAGGAGGATAATATGGAAAATTACACAACACAAATGGACGCAGCCAGAAAAGGGATCATCACTCCGGAGATGAAGATCGTAGCGAAAAAGGAACATATGGCTGTCGAGGCGCTCAGGGATTTAGTTGCAAAGGGACAGGTTGCCATCTGTGCTAATAAGAAACACACCTGTCTGAATCCTGAAGGTGTCGGCAGTATGCTGCGTACCAAAATCAACGTAAACCTTGGAGTATCCAGAGACTGCAAGGACTATAACATTGAGATGGAAAAAGTAATGAGCGCAGTTAATATGGGCGCAGAGGCGATCATGGATCTGTCCAGTCATGGAAATACACAGCCATTCCGTCAGAAGCTGACAAGCGAATGTCCTGCCATGATCGGTACAGTTCCGATCTATGACAGTGTCATCCACTATCAACGTGATCTTGCAGAGCTGACAGCAAAGGATTTCATCGATGTTGTCCGTCTTCATGCAGAAGATGGTGTTGACTTTGTAACCTTACACTGTGGAATCACAAGAAAAACGATCGATCAGATTAAGAAACATAAACGTAAAATGAACATCGTAAGCCGGGGCGGAAGTCTTGTATTTGCATGGATGAGTATGACCGGTCAGGAAAACCCGTTCTATGAATATTTCGATGAGATTTTAGATATCTGTGAGGAATATGATGTTACGATTTCCCTCGGAGATGCATGTCGTCCGGGCTGTCTGGCAGATGCGACTGACGTATGCCAGATTGAAGAACTGGTACGTCTGGGCGAGCTGACAAAGCGTGCCTGGGCACACAATGTACAGGTTATGGTGGAAGGTCCCGGTCATGTACCACTTAACCAGATCGCTGCAAATATGGAAGTTCAGAAGACCTTATGCATGGGTGCCCCATTCTATGTTCTCGGGCCTCTGGTTACAGATATCGCTCCCGGTTACGATCATATCACCAGCGCGATCGGTGGTGCTGTTGCTGCCATGAACGGAGCTGCTTTCTTATGCTACGTTACCCCAGCCGAGCATCTTGCACTTCCAAATGTAGATGATGTAAAACAGGGTATCATCGCATCGAAGATCGCTGCTCATGCAGCCGACATTGCAAAGGGTATTCCGGGCGCCAGAGATATCGATGATAAGATGGCGGATGCCAGACGTGTCCTGGACTGGGATGCACAGTATGCCTGCGCACTTGATCCTGCTACAGCCAAAGCGATCCGCGACAGTCGTATGCCGGAGGATGATCACTCCGATACCTGTAGTATGTGCGGCAAGTTCTGTGCTGTCCGCAGTATGAACAAGGCTCTCGCCGATGAGTACATCGACATTCTGTAGTACGAACGCAAATAAAATGGGCGCTATGTATTATCGCAACTAAATTTTCTACCAGAATACACATGTCTGATTCACTCATGCTTCTGTGCCAACTCGTCCTTCGGACTCAAACAGGCACCCGCATTCGTTGACAATGTGTATTCTGCTGACGAAAATTTAGCAACCGACAATAACATAGCGCCCATTTTATTTGCTGTCGTATTGCAGAATGTACTCCAACTCGCCTTCGGCTCAGACAGGCACCCGTATTTACTGGCAATGTGCATCGCATGACGAAATCTTCGCTAATGTCAATATATAGTTAGTCAATGACAGAGAACCGCCCATTTTATTTGCTGTCTTATTGCAGAATGTAAAACATGCAGTTCTTAATAATCAGAATGTGTTCCAACATCTTTCTTTCATAAAATCTGCAATAACAGAGATATTTTCACCTTCAGCTAAAAAGCCTCTCCCGTGTTTGCATTCCTCCAATATATGCATTCATCTTTTCTTGTCATACGATGGATGGTCGCCGCGGTCAACCACAACCTCGTATCCGATTCCCTGCATTCTCCGCATCATACAGCCACAGCACTCCGAGGCTTCTTCCCCGGTGCAGATCTTATTGTCATATAACAGATATTTTTTCCTGACACCGACCGGTGACAGATTCGGCATCACAACATTTGCCCCGGCAAGAATCCCCTTCTCCCTGCCAAGCGGATGGATCGTGCCAAGTGCTGTTGTCGCAGGAAGCAGCACAGTAGGATGGATCAGACGGATAATTGACAGCAGCCGTAAGGTCATCTCAAGTGTTCCGGCAGCCTCTTTTCCAAATGGTGTGTCTGCCTGCGGAATAAAAGGTCCGATTCCGCACATTTCCGGTTCCAGTTCTTTGATCAGACAGAGATCCTCATATAGCGTATCGACCGTCTGATATGGTGAACCGACCATAAAGCCACACCCGGTCTGATAACCGATCTCTTTCAGGTCATGCAGGCACCGGATCCGGTTGTCAAATGACATTTCTCTCGGATGAAGCTTCTCATAATGTGCCTTATCCGCAGTCTCGTGACGAAGCAGATAACGTTCCGCCCCGGCAGCAAAATACCGCTCATAGGCTTCCCTGCTTTTCTCTCCGATTGACAATGTGATCGCACAGTCCGGATGCTGGTGTTTGATCTCTGATACGATCTCACAGATCTGGTCATCTGTATAAAACGGATCTTCGCCTCCTTGTAACACAAATGTCCGAAAACCGAGCCGATATCCACTCTGACAACAGTCAAGAATCTGATCTTTGGTCAGCCGGTACCGATCAACATGGCAGTTATCTCTTCTTATTCCACAATAAATGCAGTTATTTTTACAATAATTTGTGAACTCGATCAGTCCACGCATATAGACTTTATTTCCATATACCTTCTGCGCTTCCGTTCTGGCACATACCATCAATTCTTCGATCATTTCCTGATCGTCTGTTCCCAGCAGAAGCTGAAGCTGTTCTTTTGTAATATTCTGTTTATCGCGAATCTCTGTTATCAGTGTATGCATAAACGGTTTCCATCCTGTTTTTACTTATAAATAGTTTATCACATTTTTCTCTTATACAACATCCACTTTTCCGGATTGCATACAAACGATGCAAAAAAAGTTCAAAGATATTGCATTTCTGTGTCGGTTTATATACAAAAATGATGCATTTCAAATATATGCTAGATACATCAAATAAATGAACAACCGCTCATGCCCGGGCAGCGAGTTTCGACAACAGACCATATGTCTGTAGATGACCAATAATATAAATACTTACATGAAACCGGAGGAACTTGAGGACATGACAACTCTTACAATCAAAACAAATGCACTGGATAACAATATACGGATCATCAAACGTCTGGCAAACGGCGCAAAGGTCATAGCAGTATTAAAGGGGAACGCTTATGGGCTTGGACTTACAAAATTTGCATCGTTCTTACAATCAAAGGGTATTGATAACTATGGTGTAACCGAACTGTCAGATGCTGTCACCTTACGCAGAAACGGAATCACGGGAAATATCCTGCTGATGACTCCATTATATAACTCAGAAGATATCACGACTGCGATTGATCACGATATCACGCTCAGCATCACCAGTACCGACTGTGCGCATGTGATCGATGAAACGGCCGCCTACATGAACCATCCGACAGTCCATGCACATCTCTGCATTGACACCGGATTTGGCAGATACGGCTTCTTATGTTCAGATGAAAAACAGATTGCCAATACAATTCAATCACTGAGGCATATAAAAATCACCGGCATCTTCTCTCATTTTCATGCGGCAGCCTGCAGAAATGAATACTATGTGAAGAAACAGTTTCAGGATTTTACCCATCTCTGTGATGCTCTCCGGAAAGATGGCGTCCCGGTAGGCATCCGTCATATCTCATCTTCAACTTCGATGATAAAATATCCTTCCATGAACTTAGATGCCATCCGCATCGGTTCTGCTTTTCTTGGCAGACTTGCGGTTCCAAATGATTATGGTTTTCGTGAGGTCTGTAATCTGTCCGCCTATGTGGACGATATCTATGAACTGCCGGCCGGTCACAACATTGGCTATGGTCACAGCTTTAAACTGTCACACAATGCAAAGACAGCCGTTATCTCCGCCGGATATTATCATGGGCTTGGAATGGAACGCCACACCGATTCCCGAACAAATTTCTTCTCTCCGATCCGTATTTATTATAAATTAAAAGGCACTTTCCATAAAAAGACACCGGCTGCCAGCTTTAAAGACTACCGGCTTCCGGTGTTAGGTCAGATCAGTATGAACTCCGTTATCGTGGATACAACCGGATGTAATATCTCGGTAGGTGATACGGTTACATTTCCGATCAATCCAATCTTCGTCAACAGCGCTGTTCCGCGGGTGTATATGTAACCTGTCTCATGTTGTCCGGGCGACTGCCGGTACGCGGGTGTATATGTATCCTGTCTCATGTTGTTTGAGCTACTGCCGGTACGCGGGTGTATATGTATCCTGTCTCATGTTGTCCGGGCGACTGCCGGTACACTTTGTACTGTCGTTTGCTTTTTTTCGTTATGAGATGCAAATTGTCAGCGAATGCGGGTGCCTGTTTGAGCCTGAAAGGCGAGTTGGCACAGGAGCATGAGCGAATCAGACATTTGCAACGAATAGAAAAAAACAAGACATACAAAGTATACCGGCAGTATCCCGGACAACATGAGACAGGATACATATACACCCGCAGAATAACAGTAGCCCGGACAACATAAGGCAGCCAAACTTTATATCACATGGATGCGACAGGTGTTACTATCATATACTTTGCATCCCCGGTCAGCGGATCACGGCGTTTGTAATCGAATAATATATAGCATACTTCAGACAGACGATTTCCCGTCTCTCTGTTGTAATAAATCTTTTCTATGTGTGTCATTCTGGACATAGATTTCCAGTCACAGCCATGATAGTCTTCTTCCCGAAGGTATCTGTGGTCGTTGGCCTCACGGATGTAGAAGTCCCGGAACAAATCTCTCACACCCTCCTGTTCCGGGGCGAAATCCGGCCGGGTCTTCATATTCTCACGAAGATATAAGTCAAATACCAGCATTTCCCGAATCAGTTCTGTCTTCTCAGGGAAGTGTTCTTCTGCAAAATGAAGCAGTACATGATACCGATAGATTCTCGCCGGTGTCTGGATAAAATATCCCTTTTCATCATAATAAGAAGCAAGGCTCGCATAAAAATCAAACGGCGAATCAAATTCTTCCACCAGGAATGGCAGCGTGCTCTCAAACTGACAGCTGTTATAATAAATCTCTACCATTTCTTCGATCTGCTTTAATCGCAGGATCTCATCATAAGATATCCACTTTGTAAATAAGACTTCATACGGCGGACAGCTCGTATACTGTAAGCCATACCGTTCTGCATTGTCATGCATCTTCGAACCCTTTAGTACCTTTAAAAAACCTAACTGAAGCTGCTCCGGCTTCATCGCATATACATCATTAAAGGAATGTGCAAATGATTCATAATCCTCATACGGAAGCCCCGCGATCAGATCCAGATGCACATGCACATTATGTCCCTGATGGATCCGGGCAACGATCTTTGCCAGCTTATCAACATCCATTACACGATCGATCTCCCGTATCGTCTGCAGATTTGTCGACTGTACTCCGATCTCCATCTGTATTGCCCCCGGCCGCAGACTGTTGACCAGCTCCAATTCTTCCTCATTTAAAATGTCTGCTGCGATCTCAAAATGAAAATTTGTGATCCCATTGTCATGTTCATTGATATACCTCCAGATCTCCATTGCATGTTCATGGGAACAGTTAAATGTCCGGTCTATAAACTTTACCTGTTTTACCTGATGATCCAGGAAAAACTGCAGTTCCTTCTTCACCAGATCAAAACTGCGGAAACGAACCCGTTTGTCAATCGACGACAGACAATAACTGCACCGGAACGGACAGCCTCTGCTGCTCTCATAATAAATGATCTTATTTTTAAAAGTGTCCAAGTCATAATACAGAAACGGAAGCTCCGACAGATCGGTAAGTCCTCTTGGCTTCGTACAAATAATATCTTCTCCTTCCCGAAGCACCAGTCCGTCAATATCTCGAAAATTTCCGGTATCACGGAAATTTTCAATACCACAGGAATTCCCAGTATTACAGGCATTCCCAATATCATAAGACTTCCCAGTATTATGAATATTTCCAATATCAAGATATCTTCTCAACACATCATAAAAGGTTGCCTCTCCTTCTCCAACCATAACTCCTGTAAGCTCCGGCATCTCCGCAAGAAGCTTATCAGCATCATAGGTTACTTCCGGACCACCGACCCAGATATCTGTATCCGGAAGGAGCTTCTTCAATTCTTTTATGATCTCACGGATCATCTCGATATTCCATATATAACAGGAAAATCCAACTGCATCCGGTCTTCTCTTATAGATATCTGCAAGAATCTCTCCCTTTTGATTGTTGATCGTATATTCTGCGATCCCGATATATTCTGCAAGAGACGGCTGTCTCTTTACCGAATAAGAATACAGGGAATAAATACCCGGATTTGAATGAATATATTTTGTGTTTAATGCTGCCAGTAAGAACTTCAAGGAATTCACGACCTCCTACTATATGATTTTCTGTATCTTTGCAGGCTCATTCATAATAATCTCTTTTTTCATATTTCCGATATATGAAATTATTTATCTATTTCAAGGATTATACCACAGATAAGATTTATTAAGCTACAAAATCCGGAATTTGCCTTTACTTTAGAAATCGCGGATGATAGACTAAGGCTGTAGACAAAATTATATTATAGGAGGGTATCTATGAACAAAAAAATGAAACACTTATTACTGGCTTTATGTGTCTGTATCTTTGGTCTTATGATGACAGGTTGTGCATCAGAAACTACAACTACCATAAAAGTCAAATCGGCAACTAAGGCTGACTTCTCTATTCAGGTTGGCTATGACGATGAACTGTTATCCGCTATTGCAACCATGTGTGAAACCACAACAGAAGATCTCATCAAAGAACTGAAAGGATCAGGAGCTGTATATGCCAAAAAGACAATCAACGGCATCACCTACCACACCTTTACAGCATCTGCAAAAAATGCAAAAATGACAGATATTGAAAAGCTGTTAGAAGAAGCCGGATATACAAATGTATGTCTTACCAAGGATTTCTTCTATGCAACCTTTGATCCTGATAATGCCGCAAAGAACATGTCTTGTATCGCAGGGCTTACCAGCAAAGCAGCAGAGCTTCAGGCTAACGACAATTATGATCTGTCAAACATCCAGTTCTTTATGAAGACCAGTGTTACCATGAAGTCCAAGATCAAGACAACAAACGGTAAACTGTCCAACAAGTCAAAGGCAGTAAAATGGACGATCAAGGATGCTTCAAAGAAAAAGAATCTTTACGCTTCTACAGCTAAGACAACCAAGACAGCAAAGACAACAGCCGTTAAGAACAACAAGTCATACAAAGCCGGCAAGAAGATCACAGTATCAAACAGCAAGAGCCTTGTAAAGATGAAACTGGACGGCAAAGCAGTTAAGAAGAACACAGTCGTTAAGAAAAAGGGTACACATACCCTGACCATCTGGTCAAAGAACGGCAAGGTTCAGAACGTAATCTTTACAATTAAATAAGACGATTTATCACATAAAAAAACATCCATATCTTTATATACAGCATTTATCTGTATTATAAAATATGGATGTTTTAATTTTATAATTTTATCTTTTATCATAGACAAGAATCCATCTGCTCTATATTGTTGTGAAGCAGATGGATTCTATACTATAACCACATTATTAAAGTTCTTTATTTCATCCAGACATCGATATCCACCGAGCCGGAGATTCCCGGCACACTTCCCTCGCTGGTGTACTGCCAGCCGGTAAACAAATATGGGAAATCGGGTACATTGGAATATTGTGCCAGCCACAGCTGATAATCTCCCAGCCGATCCATATCCAGATTCTGTGCATACCAGTTCCTGTTTGCATAGATCATCGGTGTATATCCTGCATCCTTGATCGTATCGCAGAATCCAACGATTGCATCCGTCCGTTCCTCATTTGAGATATCATTGGCACGGGCGCCGTCCGCTTCCATCTTCTCCGTATCGATCACTACCGGATAACTGATCTTATAATCAGCAATGTTCTTGAGCACATACTGTGCCTCTTCCACGCCTTCCTCGTAGCTTACCGCCTGTGTATAGAAATATACACCGACCGGCATCTTGCTTTCGAGTGCAGTCTCTATATTCGTTACATAATTATCATCCAATGCCAATCCACCCTGAGTGTATCCACGATAACCAAGACGGATCATTGCAAACTGGATACCGGCTTCTTTTACCTGATCCCAGTCGATCGTTCCCTGATGACCGGATACATCGATTCCCAGCTTTGCCTTCTTGATATTATCATCTGAATAACGCATATACCCATCATCATCCATCTGAAATCGTTCCAGATCATAATTATGTCTGGCTACCTTGCTACTGATCTTATAGAGCTGGCAGGTCTCACGATCATCACCGACGATGATATAACTCTGCTTGATATAATTCCAGTAATTCTCGTAGATCAGATTTGCGAGTTCACCCGGTGGAAGCTCCACCCCATAAGTTACTTCTGTATATAACGTAGGCTTCGACCTTGTCGTCTTATTATGCTCCACCCCTATACAGATACCCGCTATAATACCGATCATAATACCAATTATAATGCATACCGCATATTTCATACGTTTTTCAAGTTGTTTTTTTCTGTCTATTTCTCTCATGTCTGCCACAAGCCGTTTAAAATTGGATTCGCTCTGTACCAAGTCTCAATTGAATAATTTTATCATATTTTCGTCTGATCGCATGGCGATATCGTCTTGCCACATCATCCGAAAACATATCTGTAATATCTTCTTTATTCAGAATCGCTCTGTCATATAACACTCTGTATTTGATATTCCAGTCATACATCAGACTTGTACAGTTATCGATACTTACCTTTATAAACGAGCCTTTCTTCTTTCCTGTTAATACTTTCAGATTTGCCTGCTTTCTGCCAACAGAATTCTTGACATCAAACAAAACCTCAGCCCCCGGAAACCGCTGCCATATAGCATCAAGAAACGCCTGTAGTTTCTTTGTTGTAAAATACTTCGTAACATCACAGCATACAAATAATATCGCTTCTCCCTGATTCTTCTTAACACTGTCAAGCCAAGTAAAATCCAAAATAGATTTTCCAATGTTCTGCTCCCTATCCTTGCTCTCCAGCATTCTGCGGCGAAGTTCCATTGTCTCAGGCATATCAACATTATACCATCGGATCCTTCCGTTATCCATCCGCGAAAACATGGTATCAAGTTCCGCCCCGACATTTACAATGATCCCATCTGCATACCTCATAATAAACTGTTTTACCCGTTTGTCAATCTCTACGATTCTTCCCATCTTAACCAGACGATCATATTCCGAATACATCGCATTCAGATCCTTATGGGAAACATTCAATTTGGTTGCGAGCTTAATAGATTCATCATCCTGATAAATCTTTGGATAGCGTTCCGCCACCATGGATCTTGCCCACACTGCCCGCTTGATCTCCGGGTTTACGAGTTTTGCTTCATCCTTAATACTGTCACTGATACGATTGATGATCATACGGCACTCAGGAATATGAGGATGCTCGATATAATCATGAGGCATCCCGAAATATTCAAAATAATGGATTCGAATCTGCTGTTTCTTTAGTCGATCATACAGATATCTTGCATATCCGTTTAACAGATCATCTTCTACCGTAAAAATGGCAATCTCATCACAGATATCAGTCAGATCTGCGTATACCGGACAGGTATATTCATTTTGATGATACAAATCCCTGATCCAGTATTTTCTCAAAAATTCTTTTATTCCTGGACGATAATAATACTTCCGCATCTCCTTCTTTCGATCCATCATTAGGTTCGCCATATTACCATCCATAAATTCAGTATCCATCGCCGGAGATAACAGAATCAGTTTATCCGGTCTCCTGATACCTTCTTTCCATGAAAGAACTGCCAGTGATAACGCAAGTCCGCCACCGGTCGAATCTCCGACTACTACCAGTCGGTCGATTGACATTTTCTTTGTCAGATGACGATATGCTCCGATCAGCATATCAAATGTATCCTGTGCACAGAACTCCGGTGTCAATGGATAGATCGGAACAATCGCACCGTAACCATTTTTCTCGATGACGGATGCAACAAATTCCCACTGATTTCTATTGATCTCCATGCAATGCCCGCCGCCGTGAATATAGAAAAAGAAATTTCTAACCTCTTTTCCTTTTGGCTTCACATAATAACATACACCAAGCTTTTCTTCGACCTTTGTGATCTCAAACTCATCCTGCATCCACTTTGGAGGAGTGCTGCATTCGTATTTTCTGCCCTTCAAGACCTTTTTTGCAATGTCATCTGCTTTCATACGTTTATCATCGAGCATGATACCTTCTATTTTCTCTTTTATGATAACAAGACTGTTTTGTGTACTCATATACTTTCTTCCTTAATATACACGTAACCCATTTTTACCTGTTACCATTTTCACATAACCATGGGTGAATATCAAGTAAAATTTAATTCTCAGCTATAAATCCCCAGTCTTCATCTGCCGTAATATTAAGGCTCTCAGACAGTGGCACAGGATCTATGAGATCACCCGTTACGGCATCTAAAATTACCAGCTGAGACGTATATGGATCATCATGATCATTATCTGCTTCCTCATGCCTGCTGAATATCCATGCAGGCACAAAACAGTATGTATCCTGATCCTCAGTCTGCCTCAGACAATATCCAAGCTCCAGATGATCAAATATTACTTCTCTGTATCCGGTCTTATATTTCTTATAGAATTCAGGTATTGCTTTCTCTGCCTTCTGTATCATTTCATCAAATGAAAGTAATGTGACCGAGTCTGTCTGTCCTGTCGGTTCCAGATAATCTTTCCAGCCGGCATTGATAACTCCATTTCCATCTACATATATCGTGTAGGATTCATGCGGAAGATCAAGTTCTATATCACCATCTTCCCCTGACAGATAATCAGTATCATAATATGCATAATCAGCAACCATCTGTGTACCCGCTGCCCGTCCATACAGGAAAATATAACCATCCCATTCACTTGCACCGACAGGGTTGCCGCTGTCATCATAATATGCCCACATCAGATCACTGACACCTTTAACCTGAACATCACTGATTCCCAGATCCAAAAGAAAATCATCAGCGATCGTCTTTGCTTCATCGACTGAATAGATACACTTGTTATCATGCACCATGGCTTCCGTTTCTTCCTCTGTCGTTCCGTCCTGTCCATTTCCTTGTGATGATTCGGTTTCCGTTTCCATGGACGCCGACTGCTCCTTATATTCTTCTACAGACATCATCGGGAGCTGGATCATATCCACCTCGGAGGCTCCATCCTGCGGACGATACTGTATCAAACTCTGTGTCATCTTAAAATGCGCCATCGGATATTCTGCACATGGAAAACCAAGCTCGAATTCTATATCATTACAGATGCCCTTATACAGATCAGCGGAATAATCAATAGCTGCTGCTCCATCCTCCGATGCTGCATCAAGCATTTTTTCCAGTCTCTTTATCTCATCTGTATACTGCTCCTCAAAGATTGCTTCTCCGTTTTCTTTTCTTGCTTTTGCATCTTCGTATTCCTGTTTTGCCGCATCCAGTTCATTTTCTATATCAGCTTTTGTCTTTGCTTTCTCACCACTCAGCTGAATATCCCGGTCAAATACTGCATTTACCACCTTTTCTTTATATTCCGGCGTCCTCTTCCTCTTTTTCACATATTCACGGATCGTACCTGACGTATCAAATGTCTGAATCCGGTCTGCTGCGATCTCGATAGATTCCAGCTCACTGTCTGCCGGATCTATCATCTGATGACAGGATTCCGGTATATCATAACCGGCAGAAACCGTTCCACTGTCGCCATTTGCATCCAGCCCTGTCTGTGTCGTTTCCTCCTGCTGCACGGAATCATAATCGATATCCTTCTTCCCACAGCCGGAAGTTATGGCTGTAAACATTAATGTGCCTGCAAATAACAACGCCATTCCCTTTCTTTGTTTCACCCTTGATTTTTTCATATTGATCTTCATCCTTTCCTGTCTTAGAATTTCCCGTTTTCCCTCATATTTCAGATAAAGTTCTGATACTGTTTATTATTTGCTATTCTGTTTCTACATTCATGGTCCGATATGTACCAAGGGCCTTTGATACTTCCACGATATCAATATAGGAACCGTCTGTTGCATCAAGCACCACCATCTGATCCGGATTCGACTCACCCTCAACATTTCCATTATCGTCTGTATATTCTTCAACCTGCGTAAATATCCATGCCGGTACATATTCAAATTCCCCCTCCCGCTCGCCCTGTCTCAGGCAATAGCAAAGCTGCAGGCGGTTATATTCAATCGTTTTATACTGTGTACTGTATTTTGCATAATATTCCGGGATTGAGGAATCTGCGCGCTCCATCAATTCTTTAAACGAGAGCATCTCTGCCGCTTCCGGTTCTTCCTCAGAAGAAAGATTATTTGTCCAATCCGCTCCGATGACACCATTATCATCGACTACGATCGTGCAGGAATCCGTAGGAATGGTTACTTCAGCATGTATCTGTGTAAAATTATCAACATTCCACGCATATAGTCCCTCTCCGATCGACTGATCCTTTATCATATGGTTGAATGTAAAATAATATCCATCGACATTTATCTCTACCGTACTGTAAAAATCATTATAATCCCATGCGAGCGCCGATGTCGAACTAAGAGACATATCATTACATCCGACATTCTTTAGAAAAGCTTCTGCTATTTCAAGTGCCTCCTGTTCTAAATACTTACATTCATTTACCGCCTTCTGTGCTTCTTCTGCTCCTGCATTACCATTTTCTACGCTTCTGTTTAATTCTATATACTGTCCACTCCTTATCGAATCCATCGGTTCATCCGGTGACCGGTACGATATTATATCCTCTTTTAATTCAAGACTGTAATCTGTATCTTCATCATTTGGTGGTGTAAAAATAAACTCATGATCTCCGATCGTTCCCAGATAACGAAGTGCAGAATAATCACCTGCCGCAGGATAAGTATCCGGTGCTTTCTCCAGTTTATCCTGAAGCTCTGCGATCGCATCATTTGCCTCCTTGATATGGTCTGCATCCGTTCCCATATTCTTCTTATATGCCTCCCAGGAATCAATCTGAGCTTCTATATCTGTCTTTGTCATATTATCCTCATCGTAAGCATAGATTCCCTTGCTCTTATCAAATATAGCTTCGGCTGCCTTTTTCCTGCCTTCCTGTCCTGTATTATTCCTGGATAATTTCTCTGTATACATTATGGCTGTGTCCGGTACTGAAATGTCACTGACCTTCATGGTGATATCATTAAGCCCTGAATCTCCGACCGCAATACTTCCATCATATGACTGCGGAATATCATATTTATCCTGAAGGCTTCCACTGTCCTTATTTCCGCTGCTACCATCGATATTATAATCTACATTTTTCTTGCTACAGCCGGCAAGCATCGTCGATACCATCAGCGTACCAACCACCAGCCATGCTGTCTCTCTTTTAAATCTTTTGTTTTTCATAGCCTTTCACTCCTTCATTTCATCCATTTTATTCCCCACTATAAAAGCTTCCTGCCGCCTTTGATAATTCAAGCAGATCGATCACCGTGCCATCCGTGGCATCTTACGACTTTCTAATTAAAACACACTATGCAATCATTTTTGCATCATATCTGTACATTTCCTGAATAATCAAAAAGGCACACCCATCGCCTTCTCTATATAATTACACGACTTGTTGCGTTTCTATTCGACTTGCACGCTTGTGTGGAGCACTTATCGAAGGCGAGTCAACGACGATGCCTGAGTTTAGTGCGTACCATGTAAGTCCCCTTAGCGAAGACAAACCAAAGGTGCAGTCTGAGTTTAGTAGGACTTACTGATTTATCAGCAGTCGCCCAAACTCACCCTGACGGGTTCAGACATGGGCTTGGTGCTGATAGCTAGTGCAAGTCTCATAACGAAACTACACAAATGTCGATGTTAATTATATAGAGAAGGCGATGGATGTGCCTTTTTAATCTACAGTTTTAATTTATAGTTTTATTCCTCAGAAGTATCTTCTGCACTGTTGTCCTCAGCGGAAGTATCTTCTGTACTGTTATCCTCGGAGGAAGTATCATCAGTATCATCGATATCTTCTCCGTCTTCTGTCGGTGTGTCATCATATGTATAATATGTGCCAAGTGACTTGGACAGTTCCAGAAGATCGATCACTGATCCGTCTCTTGCATCTATAACTACCAGCTGTGTAGGATTGTCTTTTTCTGAATAATCCTGATATTCATCATACTGGGACAAAATCCATGCAGGTACATAATCGAACTCACCATCTTTCTCGCCTTTTTTCAGGTAGTATGTAAGTTCCATTCCGTTAAACTCAATCTTCTTATAATTAGATGGATATTTGCTGTAATACTCAGGAACCGTTTCATCCAGCTTTGCAAGCAGATCTTTATAGGAGAGAATCTCTGCTGCCTGTGGTTCTCCGTCTGCCTCCAGATATTCGCACCAATTTGCTCCATTGATACCATTGGAATCTATAGAAACCGAACATTCTTCCGTCGGAATATCAATAGAAGCATTATCCTGCTGAAGATTTTCAACATTCCATGCATTTACAGTAGCAGTTGGCTGATTGTTGATCGCCCTTGAATATGTAAATGTATAACCATCTACTTCAGTTTCTAAATTATTGCCATCATTATCATAATAAACCCAGCAAAGTGCTGATGTCTTCTTTAATGATGCATCTGTGCATCCAACCTTTGCCAGAAAATCATCTGCCATCTGTCTGGCTTCATCTTCTGAGAATGTACACTTATTCATGTCTGCATCTACAGCGCTTGCATCGTCACTTTCATACTGCATATAATCATCAAGAGTTGTGGAATAGCAGCCATTTGCTCCATCCTTTGGACGATAGGTCAAGGTATCTCCGGTAAAATATAATGAATATCCGGTAGAACCATTATCTTCATCCGGTGTTGAAATTGTAAATTTCTGATCTCCGATCGATCCGATAAATGCATCACCTGAATAATCGCCGGCTGCCGGATATTCATCCGGTGCAGTCTGCATTTCCGTCTTCAGATCCTCAATCCATGTATCATAGTATGATACCATATCTGTATCAGAACTATTTTTCTTCTTTTCATTCTCATACATGTCGATTTCTTCCTGAATATCTGATTTGGTACGTTTCTCATAATCATACTCATAGATACCCTTATCTTTATCAAATACAGCCTCCACTGTCTGCTTCTTATCATCATTTGTCGTGGTTTTCTTCTTGCAAGGTGCAACATACAGATCTCCTGTATCCGGTACGATCACCTCTTCTGCATCAATGGCAATCTTCTGAATACCGGAATCACCTGTTGCGATCTGTGTATCACAGCTCTCAGGAATACCATATTTACCCTGAAGACTTCCGCTGTCTGCGTTGCTTCCACTTCCAGATCCTCCATTTCCGTCTACATCATAATCCACATCTTTCTTTCCGCATCCGGTTGCTGCTGTGCTGACTGCCAGCATACCGACCAAGAGCATAGCTGCCATTTTCTTACGATATGTACGAAATCCCACTTTATTATTTTTTTTGTTCTGCATATAAGTACCTCCTCTTTTCTTCTCTCATTATTATAGCTTCTGGATCATATCCAGTAAATGATTAATTTATAAATGTATTTACCGAGTCATTTCATTACTTTTCAGCTGTGTCACCGGTTGTGTCATCGGTTGTGTCATCTGTTGTATCGGAAGAAGCATCTGTTGTATCCTCTGATGAATCAGTATCTCCGACAGAGGTTATCGATGAATCTCCTTCATCGGAGACATCTCTTGCAATCGTATCAGTATCATAATTCTGATATGTTCCAAGTGACTTAGACAGTTCCAGAAGGTCGATCACTGATCCGTCGGTAGCATCTAAAACCACCATCTGATCCGGATAGTCTGCATTATTTGATTCATCTGCCATATCTTCGTACTGGGTCAATATCCATGCCGGCACATATTTGAATACTCCGTCTTCATCAGTCTTTTCCAGATAATAAGCAAGCTTCATGTCATTGAATTCAACCTTCTTATATCTGGTTGGATAAGTTGTATAATACTCCGCAATATTTGTATTTGCTTTCTTTAGAAGCTCATCAAATGATAACAGATCCTTACTCTCCGTCTTATCTGTAATCTCAAAATAATTTACCCAGTTTGCAGATATAACACCATTTGAGTCAACGTATACTTCACACTTTTCTGATGGAATACTTACAGAGGCATCATCCTGCATAAGATTATCAACATTCCATACTTCGGCAGATGCTGTCGGCTGATTATTGATCGATCTTGTATAGGAAAATACATATCCATCGACCTCTACTGAATCTGTATTACCATCTGCTCCATAATAATACCAGTAAAGATCCTGTGCCTTATTCAGTGTTACATCTGCCATACCGATCTTATTTACAAATTCATCTGCGATCGACTGTGCTTCATCTTTTGAGAATGTACATACATTTGTGGATGACATATCAACATCCGTCAGATCATCACCGGTATCCGGTGTGGAAAAATATACACCGCTGGCACCATCCTTTGGACGGTAAGTGATCAGTTGATCTTTCAGACCCATGGAACCGCTTGCCCCTCCCTGATCATCTACATTAACTAGGAATTTTCTACCACCGATCTCTCCCAGAAATTCAGTACCGGAATAATCATCAGCTGCCGGATATTCATCCGGAGCCTTCTGAAGCTGATCTTTTAAGCCATCGATCATGGAATCATACCAGGTTGAACCGGAAGTATCTCCATTCGCTGCAGAATTCTTCTTCTCCTTTTCGTACTGATCGATCTGTTCCTGAATATCTGCTTTTGTCATATTATCATAATCAAATGCATAGATACCTTTATCTTTTTCAAGAAGCGATTCTACAAGTTGCTTTTTTGCATCATTTGAAATTTCTTTTTTCTTTGCATATACGATTGGAAGATCCATTGTACTTGGAACTGATACCTCATCTGCTTCGATCGCAAGCTTGCTCAAGCCACTGTCGCCTGTCTCAAGTGTCATATCACAGGATTCCGGAATTCCGTATTTATCCTGAAGACTTCCACTGTCTGCGCTTCCTCCATTTCCTGATCCACCATCTACACTGTAATCTATATTCTTCTTTCCACAGCCTGTAAGTGTACTTCCTGCAACCAGAACTCCTGCTACGGCAAGTGCTGCCATCTTTTTATAATGCAGCTTTCTGTTTACCTGTGTTTTCTTAATACCTGCTGTGTCTTTTCTTATTTTTTTCAAAATAATTACCTCCTGCTGTGATCCTGCATTCTAACAAACAAAATTAATATATTTTTTCAGCGCTGTAAAAATATTAACACAAACCATCGATTTTGTTCATTAATACGGGTCTATTTTTTTATTAAACTTTCTTAAGCTTTCTTTTCATTTTTCCCGACATATTAAATGTACATGACCACTACATATTTTATGCAATATAGTTGCATCCTTTTTGCATCCTTTTTCTACAATTTCTTGTATTTCTATATTGCATTTTTTCTTTTTATGTTATAGTATGTGCGATGAGAAAGAATAAAGAGGTGTCATTCCAATGAATATTACCATGTTAAAAAGTAAGATCCACAGAGCAGTTGTTACACAGGCTGAACTGAATTATGTCGGCAGTATCACCGTAGACTCTGAGCTTTTAAAGGAAGCAGGAATTCTTGAATATGAAATGGTGCAGATTGTTGATATTGAAAATGGAAATCGTTTTGAGACATACACGATCGCCGGAGAACCGGGATCAGGTGTTATGTGTTTAAATGGTGCCGCTGCCAGACAGGTTCAGGTAGGCGACCATATCATTCTGATGTGTTATGCTTCTATGACACCTGAAGAAGCCAAAGAATACAGGCCAACGGTAGTCTTTGTAAACGAAAACAATTCCATCTCCCGTATCACCAGCTATGAAAAGCATGGCGAGATAGGCTAGAGAATAAAGCAAAAAGAAAGAGACAGTACCTAACGGCAATGTCTCTTTCTTTTTAATTTACGATATGAACAATCGCTTTTCTATTTTTCTTCTTTATTTACTATCCGCAGGACTCTGGCCAGGTTGCTGACTACGACTGCATTTGGTAATACATTCTTGGTTACAACTCTTTCCCATTCCATTCCTGTTTCATCTCTTGAGAATCTGCTTTATCTGATGATATATCTTGACTATTAGCCTTCTGATCATATATCTTTGTATTTACGTCATAGGAATTTGATGCATAGCCCTGTTCATCCGCATTATAGCCGTTCGAATAATAGTCCTGCCCATTTGCCTCGTAGCCATTCGGATAATAACCTTGCGTATTTGCTTCGTAACCGCTCGGATAATAGCCCTGCTCATTCGTTTCGTAGCCATTTGGGTAATAGCTTTGCGCATTTCCCACATAGCCATCCGGGTAATAGTTTTGCGTATTTGCCGCATAGCCATCCGGGTAATAGTTTTGCGCATTCGGATAATAGCCTTGTGTATATAGCTGCTGCATGTTCTGAGCATTTACAGGCTGTATATATTCTCCGCTTTCCGACTGCTGATTTTCTGATGTAGTTTTTTTCTGCTTCTTCTGTTCTCTGGCAATCTTCTTCTCATTTTTCTTCTCGGCTTTCTTCGCCAGACGTTCTTCTCTGTGTTTTACCCTGTATGCCCGAACGATCAGAATATATACGATCCATAAGATAAGCAGGGAAACGATCGCAATTCCGGCATATAACTGCCACCGATGATAGGATGTAGCATAACGGTAGCCAAGCTCACTGTCAAGTGTTAACAGTTTATCTCCTGATACCTGTATTGTCAGATAGATGCTGTAACCGATCACACCCGCACCTGCAAGTGTAAGAAGGATCTGAATAATAGTATATACGATCATGACTGCTTCCTCCTTTTCCTGCCCTTTACGAATACAATGATATAAAGGATCAACAATACGAGAAACAAGCCGCCAAGTGCGATATATTCAAATATCCGCTTCACTGTTTTTCCTGATTCATAGGTGACTGTCGCTGAATATACCGACTGATTTCCCACAGCATCTTCGGCAATTAATGTTATCGTATTCTCACCGCCTGACAGCGTTATCTTCTTGTTAAAATAGTTCTGTGTCAGTTCAACAGGTTCTCCGTTTAATGTAAGAACTGCACCGGCTTCCGTATATCCATTCAGATAGATGCTGCCTTCCGTTACTACTTTTCCGTTTATGTCTTCGGATACAGATAATTGCGGTGGAATCGTATCTACATAGATATCTTTTGAAAATTCGGCCGCATTTCCTGTTCCGTCTGTTACTACAAATGAAACTGTGTTATCACCATCTTCCAGATTCACACGATACATGCCGGATTCTTTTTCTCCCTCCAGAATTTTCTGTTCTCCCAGATATGCATCAAATGTGCTGTTAGTATCTAATGTCACCGTTGCATTTATGAAACTGTTTTTTGTCATATCCGAATCCGTATCAAAGGCTACATCTGCCGATACTTTTACTGCAGAATCTGCAGTGATCAGATCATACATACAGCTCTCATTTGCTCTCACAACTGCCAGATATACTTTGGATGCATCTTCTGCATAATCTCCATAATAAGCATCTGTCGCTCCAACAGCTTCTTCCTTTATCAGATTATGAGCCTCGTCCCATACAAGCACTGTATAAGCTTCATCCTCTGCTGCATTCCATGAAATGTAATAACCATCGTTATAGGTTCCGCCTTTTACACCGTCTACCTTCTGTGAATCATTCGGATTCTGATAGCTGACAAATCCGTCACTGTACGCCCGCTGATAGATTCCATCCACAGATACACGGATATAAAAATGATACTCACCACTTGAAAGGCTGTCCAGATCAAAGGAAACAGTACCCTTCTTATCCATATATTCACTGTAAACACAAGTTCCGTCAAATCCCTCAGAGTCTGTATCTGCAAATATTTCTACATAGATCTCATCCGGGCTGTCTGTGATCTTATAGTCTGCTGTTACACTTCCATCTGTATTCTGTGTTACCGCAAATTTGCTGATCACTAAAGAATTCGGAAGTTCACCAACTGTTACATCTACAGTTCCCATATTGTCACCTGCCACCTTAACTGTCCAGGTTCCTTCTTCTCCTTTTCCTACATTAACGATTGCTTCACCATTTGACTCGTATACCTGATCCGGTGTCTTATCCTTACTGTAGACTTTACCGGATGGTGACGTCAGCGTTACAGTTCCTGCCTGTTCATAATTTTCCCACGTCACATAAAAGACTGCTTCTGTATATTCATAATCCAGATCGATCGTTACCTCTGTCTCCGCTGCATGAACCGGAAGTATCAGACAGCCAACTGCAATAGTCACCATTAACAGCCATATACATATTTTACTTACTATTCTTGTCTCTCTTTTCATATGCTTCTGTTACCCCCTTAGTTGGATGATGCATGAACTTTATCCCACAGGAAGAGTTCTCCATTATCTTCATACCAGATAGATGCTTCTTTCTCTTTGCCGTTATTCCCACTGTAATTCAATGTTACCTTGGCTTTATTAAAATCCCAATCCCAGTCAACGGCAAGCTTCGATGCTCCCTTTGCATGAACATTAGCAGGTGCCATATCCACGTTACCATTTACACCAAGCTTGATATATCCACCGGTCAGATTGCCACCAAGATTTGCATCAGCACTTCCGTTTACCTCACAGCCAAAGCCTGAGATTCCAAGTTCTACAGAAGCAGATACATCCAGACCATCTTTATTTATCTTTGCTGCTGCCTTCGCCTTTTCTGATCCAAGCAGTGACAGATCAGCCGAGATTGTAAATTCTGGATCACTGAAATTAATCTCTACCTTACCATTTGCTTCACCGATCTCACCCCATGACTTGAACTTCTTCATCAGAGCATTATTGCCGTTAAACGAAGCAAACAGGTTGATATCTGCACCCGCAGTTCCTGCAAGTATAATGTCCTGCTTATTATATAAAGTATTATCAAGACCGGTACCGATAATATTATATGTTTTCTCCGGGATCACTGATTCGTACAGATTTAAGGCGATCGTACTCATACCCTGCAATTCTCCGCCAACCTGATTGATGTCAATGACTTTATAAACCGTTATTCCCGGATCTAATGCTGCTCCAATCGTTACTTTATCCGGCAGCCAGTAATAGGAAGAAAACGAGCCGTCAAATCCGGCAATCCGACTGTCAAAGAATCCCGGTATGGATGTTGCCAGATCAATCTTTCCACCAATCTTCCAATACTCGTAATCAGGATCCAGGGAATTTAATTTTAGTGACAATTCATTGATCCCAAAGGTTCCAAAATTAATCTTATCATCTACAGATAATGTTACTTCTCCACCAAACTGAATGCCATCCGGTGTGATCGCCATTGATAAGGATCCATCTAAGCCTCCAAAGAATTCTTTTGCTCCAAACTGCTTTAAGCTGCTCCGTTTCGTGACAGGCTCCGACTCCTTATTCGCTCCGGTTTTATGTTGAAGTGATTTCTTTGTTGAATCAATAATTTCATCCAGCCGGAATGATGAAATATCTACCTGTAACCGGTTACTGTGCAGATTTACCTCTGCAACATCGATATCCATGATAAACGGCACGGAAAGATTCAGACTGGCAATCGTCTGATCAAATGATATATCAGATCCGCTGACCGTTACATAATATCCATTTTGCCCAATTACATAATCTTTATTTCCCATAACAAGACCGGCGAAGCTGCCATTGGCCTGTTCCATCTCTGCGTAACTGACATAGAGTTTTCCATCTCCCTGAACCTTACCGGAATCACCGACCTTGATCGTCTTATTTGCCACAAGGGAAAGATCCGGATCCATGTCGTCCACAATGATCTCCATATCACCTGAGCTGTGAACAAATCCGTTAATCATGACATTTCCACTGGCCGCCAGGCGATCATCTGCTGTCTGACCAATGGCATCTGCCGTGATCGTCATATCACCAAGTCGGATCGAGGTTGTTGTTCCTGCTTTGAATACCTTAAACAGAGATTTTCCTACAACAAGACGACCATCTGTTGTCTTCACTTTGACATCATAGATACCGGCAGTCAGTTCGCCATTTAATTTGCCTGTAAGACTTGTTTTATCTGCTACCTGTATATCTGTTAATACCAGATTGCCAACCGTCACACTCGCAATATCAGAAAATCCTCCGCCATTTACAGTCAAGGTGATACCATTCTGTACATCCTTTACAGATACATTTCCCGGCGTTACCGAAGATACTCCGAGTGTATTCTCATCTACTTTCCGGATAAATCCTGCATCATCTGAATCCTCCGGTTTATTCTCTTCTTTCAAATAATAATTCTTTGTCGCTGTTGCATTATATTCTGCGATATCAACAGTAAGGAATCTAGGATCTACATCCGGATTCTTTGTTACCGTATATGATATGCTGTAATTATTTACGATATATTTCTGAAGATACAGATAGATATCCGATAGCTCCGTAGATGCAGATGCCTTTACGAATTTACCACCGGTTACTTCTGCGATTGCCTGCATATATGCGTCATCACATTCGCCAAATCCAACCGTATATACACTGATTCCAAGTTTTGCTGCTCGGTCAGTTGCAGCCTGCATATCTTCTTCCGAACCTCCGTCCTGTCCGTCAGACATCAGGATAACTGCTCTGCTGCCTTTTTCCGCTTCCAGATTATCAAGTGCAAGATTTAGACCGGCAGATATGTTGGTTCCACCACCATCTGAAATAGCTGCTATAGAGTTCTTCAGCGTTCCGCTTCTGGATGTCAACGATTGCTCCAGATATGCCTCATTATCATATGAAACAATCATCATTTTCTCTGAGGTTATATGCTCTACCGCTTCTGTTGCGGCCTGCTTTGCGTTTGCGATCGCCGCACCTTCCATACTGCCGCTCTTATCCATTACGATACCGATACTGACAGCTTCACTCTCTGCCCCGCTGTTCAGTGTAAAATCCGTGATCTCATACTGCGTATCGATCACCGTAAAATCTTCCTTTGTAAACTGATCTGCCAGTTCTTCTTTGGAGTCCTTTGTTCCATTGATATTAATGTATGCCTGAATGGATGGATATGCCGAAGTATCGATACGGCTGATATGAATGTTGATCCTATCGTATTTTAATGTGGTTGCAACGTACGAATTAAATGAACCATTTATGGTTTCTTCCGATACAGGAACAACCTGACTGCTCTGTTTATCTACCATATCGTTAACGGCAGCATTCAGCTCAGCATTATAACTGTCATCGGAGATCTGATTGTACTGTGTCACAACTTCATCAATTGCATCTTTTAATAATGATGAATCACTGATCTTAGCACTGTTATCAATGACATTATGCAGATGCTCGTTTGCCGTATCTCTGTCATCCATTGCAAGATACAATTTGGACAACTGCAGTTCGTAAAATCCCGTATCGTCTCCACGATATGGCTCCTGTACAAGAACATAATTAACTGCACGCTTGATCGGTACATAACTTGCATCCTTATAATAGGAATCCGCTTCCTCCAGCAATTCATTTATCTCATCTGCATGTGCTCCGTCATAACCTTCATCATCTATCAGCTTTTGTGCCTTCTCTTTCGCGCGCTCCGCCTTCTTCACCAGGCTCTTGATCTCATCATCCTTCATATCGAATGAGTCTTCCGTATAGTTCTGATCTCTGGTATTTCGATATACTTCTTCGACAATTACATCCGTATATATAACCGTATTCTCCGGGCTTTTAAAATTCTTGTTCAGCTCGGAGGCTATATCCTTTGCCTTATCAAAATCATTCTGATATACATAATAACCGATCTCCCGCCGGAGTACTTCTTCTGTCTCACCATATGTATGCTTCAGATCCCTGATATCATCCTCTGTAAGATCAGCAACTGCCACGCCATGGATCTTATTGTCAAGCTCATACGCTTCTTCAAACTCCCGCTGTTCTTTTCTGGTAAAATCAAGATCTTCGATATAGGCAGTCAGTGAATCCGTCAGTGTTTCATTTAATGCATTACCCGTGTCATCTGACTCCCCACTCCATGCAGTCTCCTGAACTCCATCTTCTTTTTCCAGATCAGACAGATAAGATTCATAATCTGTATATGCCTTTTCTCCTCCGGAGATCATTCCTAGTTTCCCGGAGCAATAGTCATCAAGAGCCGTCAGATATGCCTTTCCTGCCTTACTGATCCCGTTTTGTTCTGATAACTCCTGAAGTTTAAAATGGCCATTAATATAATCTCCGTTCATGACATCACATGCCACACTGAGCAGTTCTTTTTCTTCAAAAGAACCTGCAATGTCGTCAAGAAGGATTGCCGCCTGATCGATATTGCCCTCTTTCATATAACAATACGCCATATAGATATTCTGATCATTTGTATCTGCGTCCGTAAAATATGCCCGGACGCCAAGAAAGGTAGTCCCGGCAAAAGCCAGAACTACCCCTATCGTGAGCAGCCATTCCGGGACATTTCTCTTTGTCTTAAAGATGAAATGTCCGCATATATCAACGACTGTAAAAAACAGAAAGATAATTGCTATCTTCAGTAAAATATTTAATTCCAAATTTTGCCCTCCCTTAAATATCTGAATCTGATCTGTTTTAAATGAAGACCATTTTTACCGACATTCAGACGCATAACTGAAAATCTGGTATGCAGATCAAATTCTTTTTTGATAACCATGTCTTCCCCATTTGTTCCATGGAATGTGAAACTGAGGCTCGGTATATTGGTATAATACAACGTACATGGCATTTGGGCAAGTTCTGAGAGATTGGAACTTCCGATCAGTTCGATCTCATAAATTCCTTTTTTTTGTACATCAAACGGAAGTACATAATTTACACCGGCTTTCGACTCCTTGGTATCAAGTCGTAATTCATAGTCGCCATCTAATCTGACAAATTCAACCTCTGACAGATCAACATCATCCGGTTCCGCCGGACGATTGATGATCGATACCTCTGTCGGGCAGCCCATTGCTCTGCGCATTGCTTCTGTATCAAGTACAAAGCCACAGATGTTCGCTGCATTTCTCTGAAGCTCCGCGCGCTTCAGCCGTCCATCTACGAGTGCTGCGACTGTATTGTCTCCGCTGGCATTTGTTGATCCATCCGGACATACCATATAGATATCATTCTGCGCACGTGCCATTGCCGCAAAATTAATCTTATCCGGCTCCTGTCCACGCTCATTGATGGATGCCCACCAGTCAGTCATGACGATACCTTTAAATCCCCATTCTTCTCTGAGGATTGTCGTACAGAGATCATAATTTCCGGCTGTCCATACTCCGTTTACCGGTCCGTATGTCGTCATGATCGCATCGCAGACACCACTTTTTACGATCATCTCAAAGCCTTTCAGATAGATCTCCCGAAGTGCACGTTCTGATACAACAGGATCTGCAAAATGTCGTCTCATCTCCTGATTATTTGCACAGAAATGCTTCGCTGCCCCTGTTACACCTGCTGCATGCAGACCTTCTAACACCGCACCGGCAAAGCATCCTGTCACATATGGGTCTTCCGAGAAATATTCAAAGTTTCTTCCATTTAACGGATGACGGTGAATATTCATACCGGGTCCCAGTAAACAGTCAACCCTCTGTGAGATCATCTCATAACCGGTACAGGTGTAAAGCTCTTTTACAAGCTCTGTATTAAATGTACATCCGATGATCGTTCCGTTTGGCAGACTGAATGCTTTCACGCCACAGTCTAACCGCATACCGGACGGTCCATCACTGCAACATACCGAAGGGATTCCATGACGTTTGATCAGTGACTTGGATACACCGCCAAATGCTGCTGCCGTTCCCGGTGTTACAAGTGAACTTCCCATGCCTTCTCCTCGAATGATACAAGTAAGGTCATCGTCTGTCAATTCTGAAATAAATTTATCCATTCCGATCGAACCATCTGCCACATCGGATAATGTATGAGTACCCATCGTCTGACGGATCTCCTGTGGAAGATGATCCTGTCTTCTTTGCTTCTCGTTTGATGCATGCTGTGGTGCTGCTTCCATCATGACCTGATATCCGTTCTCTGTCTCTGCTGCCTTCATTCTGTCAAATGCTTCTACCGGAGCAAGTGCAGAGCAAAGCTGTTCGATCACAAGATCATCTGCAAGCTCAAACGCGCCTGCACATTCTGCACTTCTGACATTTTCGCCGGCAAATACATGATATGTGCCTGCTTCTAATACAAATGCATAAGCATGTCCTGTAATACCGGAGTCGTCATAGGAAGCAAAGCGGCTGTATGGAACGGTAATATCCAGTTCTTCTGATTCACCCGGTGCAAGCTCCTTCGTCTTTGCAAATCCGACAAGAACCTTATCTGCTTTTCCAAGCTTACCCTGCGGAGCTTCCACATAGACCTGAACAACATCTTTTCCTTTCTTTAAACCGACATTTGAAACAGTTACATGAAGTGTAAACTGCTGTTTCTCCGGCTCATTTGCAAATACAACGACTGCCTTTTCAAATGTTGTGTAGGACAGACCATATCCAAATGGATATCTGACGCTGTCCTTTGCGAAAGTCTCAAAATAACGATATCCGACATAGATATCTTCACTGTAATAATTCTTATCCGGATCACCAAAATATGGTGTAGAAGGATAATCAGCAACTTTATATGCGATCGTGTCTGTCAGATGACCGGATGGTGAAACAGCTCCTGTTAATACATCTGCCGTTCCAAGTCCACCGACCATGCCGCCCTGCCATACATACATAACGGCTTCCGGCTGGTAACGGTCTATAAAACTCATATCGAGCAGGCCGCCGACATTTAATAAAACTATCATCTTATCAAAGTTCTTTCTTACTTTTGTGAGCAGATCTTCTTCCACATCTGTAAGCTGATAAGAGCCCTTTGTATCACTTGCATCCTTATCCTCGCCTGCTGTACGTCCGATGATCACGATAGCTGTCTCTGATCGCTTGCCGGCTGCTTCCACAACCTCATCGGTCAGCTCCATTTCTTCCTGACACCACGGTTCATTTCCCCAGCCTTCGCCTTCATTAAATGGATGTGTCTTTTCCCAGTCCTGATAGATCCTGATCAGCTCCTCATCCAAGATGACCTGACCACTCTCACGAAGACCATCTACGATTCCATAGACCTTTGATACATTTACCATTCCTCCTGAACCGGTTCCGCTCTTATAATAGTGGTTCTGGATTCTTCCAAATACTGCCACCTTCTCATCTTTTACAAGCGGAAGTGCCTGATCTTTATTCTCAAGCAGAACACAACCTTCTGCTACTGTCTGTTTTGCAAGTGCTACATACTGATTCCAATCCAATACTACCTGATTCTTCATATCCATCATACTCCTTTTCCTGATTTTATCCGTTTGTTTTATCTCATTTATATAGTTACGTCCTTGTTTAATTTATAAATATAATAATATTTTTTTATTTATAGAAATATAATAAAAACGATATTTTTATCATTTTTTCGACTATTTTAAAATCAAAAAAACTGCTGTTTGAATTATTCAAACAACAGTCTTTTCCCATATTTTATTTGATTCATTCTTACAATATTAAATGATTTTATTAATCTGTTCTTTCAGCAGTTCTATATCATCGCAATATCCAATTATTTTCTTAAGAATCTCTACATCATTATTCTTCATAAAGAACCACCCCCTCATTTTGAATATTGTCTAAAAATATCTTGTCTTTTATACCCGTCGTAACGACATCAACATGACACTGTAATTCATCTTCTAAATCATACACGAACGCCATGTACTTTATTAAACTCGTCATCTTTCCTTTATCCACATAAAGATCTACATCACTGTCATCATTTGCTTCTCCTCTTGCATAAGAACCAAACAAACACATACGAGATATGCCATGTTTTTTTGCAATTGGTATTGTTTTATCTTTGATTTCTTCAATTGTATAACACATCATACATACCTCCCTCTCAAAATATGCAAGCAAGTAATTTTATGTTTATTATACCACAAGAATCCCGCCCGGCATACACCAAACGGGATTCTTATATTTTTCTGTATGACTGACACTTACTGTTTATTCTTTCTGCTCTTTGCGAACACACAGCCAGCTCCAACAAAGCATGCGCAGCTTGCAAGAACTGCTACATAAACGATCGGGGTTGTATCACCTGTTTTTACGAGCTTAGAATCTTTACCGGTCTTATCTTCGGTTGTACCTGTATCTTTAGTAGTCTCTGAAGATATTGTTGATTCTGTATCTTCCATCTCACCGGTATGTTCCTCGGTGGTATCTTCATCACTGTCTGAATCTGTATCCTCCGTGGTTGCTTTCTGAGTTGTCTCGGTTGTAGCATCCTCGGTCGTAACTTTTTCTGTCGTTTCTTCTTCAGTCGTCACATTCTCCGTTGTCGTCTCCTGTATAACCGGTATAGCGGCTGTCTCTACCTTTCCACAAACAGTACATTCATGCTTCTTTATTCCTGTAGCAGATGTTGTGGCTGCTGTTACAACCTGCCATGCGCCATACTGATGACCCTTTGCCGCAACTACTGTATCAAGAAGTGTGATTTCCTGTTCACCGTCTGCATCACGGAAATATTTGCCGCATTCATCGCAGTACCAGTATGCGATATTTCCTTCATCCAGACAGGTGGCTTCTCCGGCAGATACTGCCTTCATATTATGTACATGCTTCTTATTGATTGCAAATGAATCAACCACGCTCATATCACTGGTTCTATATGTTGTTACCTTAAACTGGCTGTCTGACACATCTACTCTTGAAATGTTTGGAACATTTTCCTGATTCATCACTCTGGAATATGGGAAGCTTGCATTCTTGATCGTGTAGAACTTGGAACCAGATGCAGAGTTTAATGTCACATATAAGATTCCTGTTGGATTTGTGATCGATGAATAATCGGCATCATTATAGATCGATGCATCTGTCATCGGATCAAGTCCATCCATCATGTAGGTTCTGCAATATACATGGTCATGTCCCATAAGAACCACATCGATATCAAGATCCTTGAATACCGGAACCAGTTCCTCTCGTCTTGTCAATATGCCGCTCTCCAAAGAATGGCTTGCTACGGAATAAATGGAGTGATGGAATACAACCACCTTCCATGTAATATCCTGACCTGCAGTTGCCTGCATTGCCTGTTCCATAAATGCCTTATGCTCGGCTGTCGATGTATTGTTACTGTTCAGTGCAAGGAACAGTACATGATTGTATACGAAATAATAGTCTCCGCCTGCTGCAGTCGTTCCATAGCTGCTTTCATTCGGATTGTTAAAATGCTGATCGTACGCCGCAGAACCGGAATCATGGTTACCTACCACTGTTGCGGTTGGAAGATCAAGTAAAGTATCATGCTCCAGATATCCGTCGTACTGATCTTCATTTGATGCTGTATTTACCTGATCACCTGCTGATAACAGGAAGTCCACACCGTCAAATGCACTGTTGCCGGAAATCAGCTTTAGCGTCTTCTCCCATCCGTCTGTATCGTTTACAGAACTTCCGCTTGCACCGATCTGTGGATCACCTGCTGCTGCAAATGAGAATGCGCCTGTTCCACCGGTTGTAAAGGAACGGATCTCTGACTTTGTCTCTCCATTTACCAACTGATAAGCATATGTCGTATCAGCTGACAGTCCGGTTGCTGTCGTCTGATAGTTGTAGTAACCGGATTTGTTGGATGCAGTTTCATTTGCCGTGAAGCTCTTTGCATCTGCCGGCATCTCGTTCCCACTGACTTCTGAATTCTTAGCAACCAGAAGTGTGCCTGTTCCATCAACATCTGCATACCAGGTTACATTGATCTCAGACGCATCCTTACCAACCGTCCATGAGATATTCTTCTGTGTATATACCGGTACGGATACTGTCGTCTCAAATGTAAGAGTCGGCATATCAAAATAAATATCCGAGCTGGATGAGCGTCCCTGATGAAGCTCTACTGCTATAACATTTTTTCCATCCTTCACTGCCGCAAGTGCTGCCGGATCACTGGTACTGATCGTTCCGGTCTTTGGATCGCCGGCATTGGAACCGCCATACTGAAGATTGCCTGTTATGCTGTCATCATCAAAGCCTGCAATCTTCACACCATTTACATATACGGTTGCTGCATCATCATAGATCACACTTCCTGATATCTTCGTTACCTTAGAAGCATCCGGTATCGTTACATCCGTACGGAAGAAAAACGCTTCAATATCGGTTGTTCCATCTGCCTTGTACTGTGTTAATAATGTCTTTGGTGTACATCCGCCACCCAGATCATTGATTTTTCCTTTCTTTGCTCCAAAAGGACCTGTCGCTGTCTTCCATGCAGATATGTCATAGTCATCCTTGGTCCAGCTTGTCCGGTCATAGCCTGCTGCTATGCTGTCGCCTGCCGGGTCGCTTCCATCATCCAGATAACTCCATGTTACATTTCCATCCATTGTTACATCATTCTCTGCTGCCCTTGTCTGAAAAAGGGGCTGTGCCATCGTTGCTACCAACAATAATGACAAAAGTGCAGAAAGTCTTCCTGTTGTCTTACGTCTGTGTTTTTTCATTCATTTTCCTCTTTTCATCTTTTCATTTTATCTATGTGAAATGCGCATTGCTGCGCAGATTCCTGTCGTTATCGGTACGGTAAGGATCACTCCGATCGTTGCACACAATCCCTGTGCAAGCTCGATCGCCAGGTAGTCCGATGATATGAACTGTGTCCGGCTCACTCCATAGGCGGTTAATACCAGCATCGTATTGAGTGCCGTTCCCGCAAATGCAAGGATCAGCGTATTGCTCATGGTTCCGATCATATCTTTTCCGATATTAAATCCCGACTTCATAACCTGTCGAGCGGTTACCGAAGGATCTACAGCGACCAGTTCCATAAGCGCTGCCGTAAGGGAAACTGCCACATCCATAACGGCTCCAAGGGAAGATACCAGAACGCCTGCGATCAGAAGTGATCGAACCGAAAGTCCTGTCGCTCCCTGAATGACCAGTAGTTCTTCCGCATTGTCACTGTTAAATCCTGTAAGATGTAAGGTTTTTGAACTTATGTAAAAAATAATTCCTGTTACTGCAACTCCAAGTACAGTAGCAAGTGCGGATACAGCCGTCCGTCTGCTGCAGCCATTTAACAACAACAGGCTGACTGCTGTTCCTGTTAATATGGTCAGGATTGAGACAATTACAGGAGGAAATCCGTGGTAGATCGCCTGAACCATAAACAGTACTACCAGAAGAAGTGTAAAAACGACACCGGCTAATGCCCGTAAGCCTTTTCCTTTTCCCACAAACAACATTACCGTGGCAAATACCACCACAAGGATGCCAAGTGGCAGGCACCTGTCATAATTGAATACTGTGTAGTAGGGAGCTACTCCCTCCGGCATATCTGCACATACGATTATTTTCTGATTAGCGTTTACATAGATGTTATGTGTCTGCGACAAATAATTATCAATCGATACTTTGTCGCCTTTCTGATCTCCTTCCAGAATCAGAACTGTAAGCTCCTGTTCCCCAAGATATCTGGAATGATCATATGGATCTGTCTCCAGCCGCTCATTATCGACAGATACTACCCGCCCTCTTACGAATGTCCTGCTGTCGTTGTTGTACATTGTATAGCTGTTGATCCGATCCCAATCAAATGAACCTGCCGCCAGAAGAAAGGCTGCTCCGATCAGGAAAACCGCGATATATACTGCATTTCTTCTCACAAATAAAACAAGATGCTCACCTGTTTTTTCATCCGTTTCCCTTATCGTTTTGTCTTTTTTCTCTGTCTCTTTCATTTCCGGCTGCCTGCTCCTTATACATATGAGGCGAACCTGCCTGCTCCTTGAGGTGGTCTCACTTCATTTCTGTATTTATTATAGATATGCCTGCATGTGCCTGCTATCACACTTCCGTAAAGATTGCAAGGAGCATATATTTCTTTTGTAAAATTCACGAAAAAACAGGCAGTCCCGTTATAAGACTGCCTGTTGGTTATATTTGTGTTGTCTTTGAAAAATAAAGGCAATTAAAAATAGATAACCATGTTCCAGGTTATCTACTCTTAATGTCTGATTTATTCATTTTTAGAATCTGTAATTGATCAAACATACAATTTCCAGTTTTTTAACTGTAACAAACTATCGTAATACATTCGATCTTGAATAAATGTAAAACAGCTCTTGTGTATATTTATAGCCTTCTTCCATCTGCTCAAAAGAACTATCAAATTCTTCAAAGCCACTCTCATCCATCTCATGTGCAGGGCTTTCAACATATTTCCACATTTTTCCCTCAAGAGCATCCTCGTCAAGAACTTTTACCATAAGAGCAACCGGGTATACATCTTTGTCTATACACACATTATATCGCTTACAATTTTTAAATCCATAACAAGCATAATTTTCTGGATTCCCCCAAATCGCTATCGTGTCAAAGCCCAGCTTTCTTGCTGCCTCCAATGAATGTTCAAGAAGCTTTCTTCCATAGCCCTTTCTTTGATAGTCGGGATGAATTGTAAATGGGCCGAAAGATAAGATTTCTTTTTCTGTTCCATCCATAGCAACCAGCTTTGCCTTCACATAAATAATAGAACCAATTATTTTCCCATCCTCTTCTAATACAAAATCTAATTCCGGAATAAAATCTTCACTATTTCGAACCAAATGGGCAAAATAATGTTCATTGCATCCCGGCACAGACAAGTTCCAAAATATCTCCTTTATCATTTCCTCTACAACTCTATAATCATCTGTTTTTTCATTTCTTATAATCATTTCACGTTCTCTCCTTATATTGCAATTTTCTCCAAACTCAAAAAGGCATCCGTTAACCAAATGACAGATGCCCATGTTTTAATTTAACTACTTAAGATATCCCTCTCCACCCATTAGCATTGTCATTTTCTCAATCCTTTCAAGCGGAAATGGTGGATGGCCAATAGGTTTCATTGCAATTGACATTAGCTTCATTGGATTATCATCTGCCGCAACTCTGTTAGAACTCAATGCTCCGCACATCTTACATCGGTGAATAATAGCCCATTCGCCCTTATTTTTACCCATACTGATACTGGTTCCATATGACCACCGCAATCGGACTCTCGGTCTCCTGGTTCAACATCAACATGTAGACTGTACAGACAATTCGGGCAATGATTTCTATGGTCACTTCCTGCCCCTTCTGGAGCTACAGTTCTTCCACAATTTTTACAAACAAACGTTTCGTTACAGGGATGCGTCTTATAATATCCCTTTTCGTATTGCTTGCGCTTGTTTTCTCTATTCATTGTTGAATCCTCCATCTTGATTTTTTGAGGATTCATATTCACGTATTATTCCTTGAATTCTTTTTTCTGAAAGAAAAAACATTTTGCCAAGTTCTGCGATAGTTTCACCCGAATTGAATCTACTTACTATCTCCTTGTTTCGCTTTGCAAGCCTGTTTTTGGCACCGTTCTTTTCACCCCAGCCCATTGCTTTCTCACTCCTGCGCGGGATATATAAAACTTTGCCATCAACATATTTTTGAATTTCTCTAATCAAGTCTTCTGGCAAGACTTCATCTGCATTAACATAGCTCATATGCGTCCTCCTAATTGTCACCTTAGGATGCAATGGCTATAGCATTTAATTTTTTTTGCAATAGCCACTGCTATCGCACAATTACCTTATAATTCTTCATAAAACTCTCTTTGAACCTTTCTGGTTGTATTTTGTTCAGAATACCATACGCAAACTATAACAACAACCTCTAATTCGATTTAAATCGAAATCAATTTCTCAATATAACATGTTAATAAAATTCTAATGGAACAAAATTGCTGCACGACGGCCTGCCAAGGCTGTCTTTCTTATCATTTTTCTAAAACAAATCGTGCTACTTTAACATTTCCATCCATTTCCATAGACACTATATTAAATCCACATTTTTCTGTATAAAACTTTACATTTTTCTTTTTATCTATGGGTGTAACTAAGGTAATTTTATCCCAATCCCTATAGTGTGATGTTACAAATCTAATTGCTTGCGTTCCAATTCCTTTTCCTTGAAACTCTGGGACAACACACAAACACCCAACTTCATATATTCGCATTTCCACTTTTTTACAAGAAACACAACCGACCGGTTCACCATTATATAAAATAATAAATTTTGGATATTCTATTATAGATTTTTCCATCATCTCTTTAGTCTTTCCATACGCCGGACATTCACCATATTTAATATAATCACTATAAAATGCAAAATTATAAATATCTATTAGCAATTCTGCATCCGTAATATCTGCTTTTCTATATTCAATCTTCATAAACAATACCTCTCCAAATTCCGATTTTTCTTTCCCGTATTAATTGCTATATGTTTTCACTTGAATAATTAAGCATTTTTCCAAACAAAAATTTAAGAAATCTTATACATATCATTCTTGTAGAACATTATTAAATCGCTTTTTTCAGAATTTCTTAGAACGACAAGGACATTAAACACATCTGGGAATGGCGAAATCATCCCCATACATGCCATGCCAAAATTCAATCCATTTAATACTCTAAATTCAGCAGGACTAATTACAAATAATATAAATGGAACTAACCCAAGAACAAATGGCAACAGGCACATCAATATAAACCGATCTCGCCTCAATGGATATGATGCTAATGCAACAAATGTTGCCTTTCCTTTTATTCTGCCTATTGTTACATCTGCTTCCTTAGGATAAACAATTCCATGTAACCACTCATGAATTATTAACAGTAAAAAACCGAAAGCAAATCCGACCAGAATAAATATTGGCGAGATTACAACGGTCTTGCATATTATCGTTTTACAAAGCATAGCAATAAAAAGGATAACACATAAAATTACAGCAATTGGCACTGCTTTTTTCATCAGTTCACCAACACTCTGCGGTGTTTCTATCTTTACTGCACCATCCAGCAAATTTCCTGTTTGATATTTATTTATATCGTTTATTGACCACACAATTTTTATCATATTAAATCCCTTTATTCATTACCTCCTGAACTTTTATCAGAAAAGCCGCTAGAAGTTTTCTTCTCCATCACATAGTTTTTAAGTGTAATTCCCATCCCCTGATAATTTATATGGACATACAGCCTAGCCAGACAGCCAGATTGATCAATGTCTCCAAATCCAACAACCTCATCATCCTCCACTGCAACCACTGTTTTATGATTTAAAAAAGAGTGGTTCCATTCTTGTAAATCTACGCTACCGGTTGCCCATGCATTTAACTGTTCTTCTGTATAATCCTTTACATTTATGCTATGTACCGTATTGTAGAACAATTGCGCCATCTGCTCACAGTCAGTTGACTTGTATTCTCTAAGTTCCATCTTTTATCCTCATAAACTGGAATTGAGATTTCATGTATTCCAAGGGATTTAATAATTGTTATATTTTATTATCAAATATCTCTGAATCCCTTGAAAACACTAAGTTTGTCGCAGGTGATCTTTCCCTTAGACTTTCCCTTATGTTATATCTTCCCATATGGATTTATGAACCCTGATAAGGGAAAATACAAGGAAAAGAAAATCCTCTAAAACAGTATAACACAAAATAAAAACGACATGGTGAACTGATTGAAATGCTTCTGATTTTTGTAACAAATGATTGATTGAATGATAAGGAGATTTGATACGATGAGAACAATATTTGCAGAATACAATCCACAACGCAACAGCATTGATGTTTATACTTCTGCTGGCTATATGCTCCGCATTGACTGCTGGGAAGCAGAAAAGAATTTAAAAACAACACCCAGATTAGATTGTGCATTAAATGCACTTGCTATTGATGAACCACTTGAATATGCAAGACTATACCTTGATGGAACTATGCAGATGTGGGTTGATGCCGAAGATTCATTTTATTTATGATGATTATACTGTCACTCCTAGTGTCTCCAGAGAGTGACAGTTTCATTGTCATTTTGAGCTCGTCTTTTTTAAGACAAGCCTCGTATATTTATTTGTAAGCTGCGTTCGCTTCTTCTTGAGTGATTTTCCCAGTTTTAACAGCATCAGAAATTGCTTCGTCTAATTTAGTATAAACAGTAGTTGTCACAACTCCGAAGCCGCTGACGAACAGCAGAGCGATCCACAGCCACTCATACTGTTGTCGCCGGTCTGCGGATTCTGAACATCATCCGAAGGCTTGGTGGTATCGTCAGACTTGGTAGGAGCGGCAGGTTTGGTTGCCTTCTGACCTTCTTCGATAGTCTGAGTCGTTACTGCAGAGCCACCGGCAGAATCAAAGGTTACGGTATAGTTTTTATTTCTTTGTTGTAACAGTCTTAGCTTTTGACCAGCCTGAATAAATCCTTATGGATTTGCCGTTAATCTTAACTGTCTTATAGGTGCGAACTCTTACATAATACTTTTTCTTGCCCGAAAGCTTTGAAATTTTCTTTGATACTGTTGTATTCTTGCCTACTGTTACGGTCTTAGCCTTGCTGAATTTACTTGAGGCACTGTACTGTACCTGATAGCCTGTTGTCTGTGTAGCCTGCTTCTTCCACTTTACTGTAAACTTCTTTGAACCTGCTTTAAGTGAGGAAATACTTGTTGCCTTTGGCTTGATTGTGAAATAAAGCGTCTTTGTTCCGCTGTATTTACCCTTAAAGGTAATCTTTACTGCGTACTTGCCAACATACTTTCTGCCTTTTGCATAAGACACAGTATAGTCAGTATTCTTAACAAGTGTCTTTCCTGTTCTGTCCTTAACAATAACCTTAGGTGTTCTAACCTTTCCATTATATGTTAATGATGTTGCTTTAAGCTTTATGCTTGATGCCTTTGGAATTACTGTCGTTGAAAGAGTTTTCTTACATACCGAACAGTAATTTACTATCTTGCCGTTTGCTGTTGGGGTTGCCTTTGTTACGGTTTGCTTTGTGGTGTGGGCAATCTTAGCAATATTGCCCCAAGATGCAAGGTCGGTTATTTCCTTTGTACCGAGTACATCTTCATAGAACTTGCCACAACCTTCGCACTTGTAGTATGCTTCCTTACCGCCATCTGTGCAGGTGGCAGCTTTCGCAGCAACCAAAGTCAGATTGTGAGTGTGCGGTACAGTTTTGTAATATCCGCAGGTGTCGCAAACATTGTCAGAACCGTAATCGTGAGCCGCTTCGTCCTTTTTGTCGTGGCAACGAGAACATTCATGCCAGTGGTTAGTATCATCAGACTTCCATTCTTTGCCTGCGGTATGTCCGGGAGCCGGAATCTTCACACTGGTTTTATCGGTAATTTCTACCGATCCTGTTGCATCTGCGAACCACTTGTCACAGCCATCGCAGGTGTAGTATGCGGAATTGCCCGCAGTAGTGCAGGTGGCAGCTTTCGCAGCAACCAAAGTCAGATTGTGAGTGTGTTCTTCGTTTTTATTTTTGTAATAATATGTAACAACCGTTCCGTCCGAAACAATAGGCTTATTCAAGCCGTCAACCTTTATAAATTCATAATCATAAAGTGTTTTTGCCGGTGTTAAATCAAGCTTTGTGCCGTATGGCACGGTAAATGTTCCGCCGGCAGTGTTTGGAATTTCAGAGCCGTCCTCAAATTTATACTGAATTGAAACGGTTGTGTAGCGCTGTGTTTCCGTATTGTCGTCTGCAAGCACATTTCCGTTTTCATCGAGCACCTGAAATGCCACGGTATCGCCGCTCTTAAGCTGTGCATCAGACGGAATTTGATAAATAAGCGAGCAACTCTTTAAGCCTGAATTAAAGTCGCTTTTGATGTGATCCAAAGCACCGAGCGGCCAGAAATTTGCCTTATCATTCCAAACAGGAATGTCAAAGGTTTGTACTGTTTGAAGCGGATTCCCCGATGAATCGGTCGCAACGCTTCCGTCGGAGTGCTTAATCCACATTTTGAATTTTAATTGTCGTGCATTTTTATCTGAAATGTTTTGAATAACAGTTCTAAGCTCGATTTTTTTACCGTTCATATTAGTATTAAATCTGCTTTTGCTGTTGCCGCTCAAAAGTCGGTCATTGCGATTATATGTGTAATTATAATATGAACTTGTTTCAAGGTCGGTAAAATCAGACGGCTTTGAATAAGCGCCCGTATATTCCTTAACCTCGGGAGTTGCAACATAAAGGTCTACATCCTTAACAAGCTGAGACATTCGCTTGAAGCCCTGCAAACGGCAAACCTCACAGAATTGATAGTTTGTGTCTCTCATTATGCACTCATAACTTGAAACAAGCATTTTTGAGCCGTAAGCATTGCGGCAGGTATATGTGTTTCTAAAACCTAAAAGCTGTCGCCATTTTATCTTTTCCGGGTCTTCAACCGAGGAAAGATTGAGTGATTTAAGTTCCTTATCGTCAAGCAAATATCCGTTACTGTATTCATCACCGAGACCGAGCAAACCGTGTCCAAACTCGTGTGCAAAAGTTTTTGACGCACGATAACTGTCTGATGGCGAAATGAAATAATGGAAGCCGTATTCACGGTTATTATAAGCACCGCCGAAATCTGATTTTGTGTTTACAACCATAGCGAACTGAGCAATATAATCGTGAACATAATAATAAGGCTCATATTCCGAACCGGACGGAATTGTGTTTGGATCACACTTTTTTTTGATATGAGCATCGTGAATTTTCTCGATAAATTCAGGACCGATACATCTCTCAAAAATATGATTTTTCCACTGACTTCCGTGGAGATTATTAGAAATAACAGGCGAATTATATTTGTCGACTATAACATCAAAGAAGGTGCTTCCACCATTGTCAAAAGTCGATTCGGAAGCTGTGCAAAGAGCGTAAACATTGAATCTGTCGGCATAACTGCGATACGGTTCATATTTCATAGCGTCCTGCCAAAGTCGTTTGACATCATTGATGAATTTGCCCTGCTGACTTTTTGTGTATCCCTCGCCGCAAACGACAACAACCATATTTTCCGTGTCGCTGCGTGTTTTTTGGATGGTATAAACAGGGATGGTAGGATTAGAATATTTTCCGTCATTTGAATACCACGGGCCGAGGGTGAGCTGAATGCTTTGCTCGGTGCTGACATTCCAATCGGGATTTGCGTCCTCGGCAGGTTCCGAAATTGTATAATCATCCTCTTGCTTATTTGGAGCAGAGCCGATATAAGGACTGCTTTGTGAGCCGCTGCCGGAAGTTGTAACAAAATATTCGGAATCGAGATAAAATGCAGGTCTTACGCCCAAATCGGAATACCACGGAGCATAACGACCGACCTGACCCGATGAACTGATATAACGCATATCGTGATTGCAATCGGTAACAGGAGTGCGAAGCCAATAAGGCCAAGCCATACCGTCATTATTATACGCAACATAATAACCTTTGAGATTTTTCCACACGGCATTAGCCTGCTTTACATCAAGAAGAAAAACCTTTTCGGTTGTAGTTTCAAAATATGAACTGTCGTAGTTTGCCACCGCTTCCGAAATATCGGTGTAGTATAACAAATCCGAATTTGCGTCTCCATCAACTATGCCCTTGTTGTATTCGGGATGAGAAACGAGAGAACGCTGGGTAACGGTTTTCATTGCCGCAATTTCAGATTTTGAAAAAGCGTTGAGAAAACCCGCTTTTTCGTTGTACGCTCCCACACCGCTTACATATCCGTCTTTCGGAGGGTTGCCGCAAAGCCAATCGACTTTGCCTTCAGCTGCGGTCGAATTTAACCAAGAACGCATATTGCTGTCTTTCCAATAGTTAGAACCGTAATCATCACGCTTATAGCTTCTGCTGTGTGATTTTGAATTGCTGTTGTCATTTGTTTTGGCATCATATGCAAGGGTGTCAACAATTTTGTCTGCAAGCATAAGCGGTCCGTTATTGTCAATGCTTACACATCGCCAAAGAATTGAGGCATTGTTATACGCGCCCATTTTAACATAGTCGCCAACTTTAATATCGGGCTTTGATGCCGCCTGAATGGTCATCGGCAAAACGGAGATTGCCATGCACAATGCCAAGAATATTGCGGTTATTTTTTTCGTCATTAAGGAACCTCCTTTATAAGCTACATATTTGCTTTTATTATATTGTAAGGTGTTATATGCGTCAATGAAAATCCACCTTATTCCGTGAAACTTACCATAGTGTTACATCCCTTTTTTTCAGCAATAATACCTGCTGGAAACTGATTTTCGCAATACATTTTATTTCACCCACTAGGTTAAACAAAATTTTGTTTTTTTACTGTATCATCATGCATTATCCTGTATAATGAAAGTATCAAAAGATAGGCGGAGGCAGTGCAATGAAGAAAATACACATTGAATTCAGCGATGAGCGGCTCATTACTCCCAGTGGTCTGGTATTCGTAGGGCAAATACTTGGAAAAAGCAGTTTTGTTAAAAAAATCAACCGTGCTCCAATTTCAAAAGATTATCTGCAGAAACAGATAAAAAATGGAGACGTGCTCCTCACCTATATTGGTATGCTCTGTCAGGGAAAACCCCAGTATGAGGCTGTCCGTGAAATGATAGATGACCCTGACTACTACAAATACGCATTAGGCATCTCCTATGCGATTCCTTCCGCCGAAACACTCCGTCAGCGTTTTGACATGATCGGGGATTCCCTGCGCAAAGACATCCAGCAGGCAAATGTCGACATGCTGCGTGAAATGCACATAGAGCCGACAGCCCTGGATAACGGCTTTGTTCCTGTCGATATTGATGTAACCCCCTTTGACAATTCGAAATCCAATAAGGAAGGCGTATCCCGTACCTACAAGGGTTTTGACGGATATGCACCAATTATGGCATATATCGGCACAGAAGGATACCTCGTCAATCTTGAACTGCGGATTGGGAAACAGCACTGCCAGAAAGAAACTCCTGATTTCCTGAGAGAGACCATTGAACTGTGCAGACAGCTGACGGAAAAACCACTGCTCATCCGGCTAGATTCCGGCAACGATGCATCTGAAAACATAGGCATCTTTATGGAAGAAAGCTATAAATACAACAATGTGTCTTTCATCATAAAACGGAATCCCAGACAGGAAAGTAAAGAAGAATGGCTGGAATCCGTCAGGGAATGCTGCCAGAATATCCAGCATCCACGTGATGGGAAAACTGTTTATATCGGACAGACCTTCCGGAATGTGACATATTCCCTTTCTGATAACGAGGAGAAAACTGTCGGAATACGCACAATTTATGAGATCACGGAAAGAACCATTGACCGATATGGGCAGTATTTTATCGTACCCGATATAGAACTGGGCACATACTGGACAAACACTTCCCTGCCAGACGAAACAGTCATTAATCTTTACCATGCCCACGGAGAAAGTGAGCAGTATCACAGTGAAATCAAGACGGACATGGATGTTGGAAGACTCCCGTCGGGAAAGTTTGAGAGCAACAAACTGGTGCTAGAGCTGACAATGATCGCATATAATATCCTTCGAATCATAGGGCAGGAATCGCTGAAAAAGAAGGATGCTCCCGGCCGGAAGAAAATACATCGCCGAAGAATACGTACGGTGATCAGTAATCTTATGCAGTTTGCGGGACATCTGACAGAACATGCCGGCCGTCTGGTGCTGTCCATTGGAAGGAGTAATCGCTGGAGATTTACTTTCAAGCGTCTTTATGACAGCTTTGCATTCATCACCTGACAACAGGTAGCTGAATATGGCAATGGCAGCTGCACACAAATGGTGCAGTCTTTTTTTGAACGCAAAATTATGCAGCATTTTCAAAATTTAGTATACAATAACAAATATGGCAAACTTCAAAAGTTCATCTGCGACATTGTCATAAAATTTAACTTCTACCATTCTACCAATACCTCGTCAAATTCCGATTTATCTTTCTACTCAACTACACGCCAACTTCTTTAAAAGATTAACATAATATTTAAGCTCATTCAAGGAACTCAAATAAACGCACAAGTGGAATACCTCAAATTAAGTTTGTTTATTTGAAATTGCAATATAACTGCATATAGAAATCAGGAAACTTATACAGTACAAAACAACCGCTCCAAAACTAAACATTACTTCTTCCAAATAAGTTAGTCCTGGCATAAATCCATATCCAGGAAGATTATTATAGTAAATCATCAGTCCTATGGATATAAGCAGCAGAATTAGTTCTGCCGAAAACAATATTCGCCAAAGTTTTTTTGTTTTCTTGCGAATGGTTATCACAAATAATATTATTTGAAATATTAAAATTACTATATATGTAATCAGTAGGAACAGTGCCATTACTATTTTCCTCCGTAAGTTCCGAGTTATATGATAATCCAAGTGAACATTAAATACAAATAAGGCAATAATGCCATAATCTCATTGAATACGAACAGCTTGCTTCCAATTTGAATCTTATACTTTGTTCTCGCTTTCTTATAGAAAAACACGCAGCAAATCGTTGTTGCAATAATATGTATTATTCCAATTATCAAAACCAGCCAATGCAATCTTATATTTTGGAACTTATTATCATATCCAGTCAGATCAAACCATATTACAATGAACCATGCAAGTAAGTCATTTACTAAATACGCAATAATAACAATTTTTTCAAAGAGTATTTTCATCAACACCGGTAATACTAATACAGGAAATATATCGGAAATTGTATTGGAGGTTTTTATCATGAGAAATTTTATCTTATCGTGTGAATCGACAACGGATCTGTCATATTCTTATCTGAATGAACGGGAAATTGCGGTCATTCCTTATACTTACATCATTCATGAACATGTATACGAGGATAACATGGAACGAAATCCGGATCTGATGCCGAAGTATTATAAGATGTTGGAAAAAGGGCTGCTGCCTACAACCTCCCAGATCAACGAAGCTTCCTATTATGATTTCTTTGAAGGACTGATACAGAATGGTGATGTGCTTCATATCACATTCAGCTCCGCCTTAAGCGGATCGGCAAATAATGCCTATCGTGCGGCGGCAGCAATAAAAAAGAACTATCCGGGAAAGCAGCTGCAGGTCATTGATTCTCTCTGCGGTGCAGGAGGGTATGGATTGTTAACGGACTACGTTGCCGATATGCGGGATGAAGGTCTTTCATTGGCAACAGCTGCCGACTGGATCATGAAGCATCGTACCTGTATCCATCATCAGTTTTTTACAACCGATCTCACCTTTCTGCACCATAGCGGACGGATCAGCGGCGCTGCTTCCCATATCGCATCGATCCTGAACATTCATCCTCTGATCCGGCTGGATCAGAACGGAATGGCAGATGCCTATACAAAAGTCCGTGGCAAGAAGCGCGCCGTAAGAGAGGTGATCTCTGAGATGGAATACTACGCAGAAAACGGGACAGACTACAATGGAAAATGCTTCATCTCCCATGCTGCCTGCCCCGAGCTTGCTTATCTGTTAAAGAACTCCGTCCTACAGACATTTCCGAATGTCACCCATCCGGTACGCATCTTAAATGCCGGTACAATTACCGCATCCCACTGCGGTCCCGGCGCTGCCGGACTGTTCTTTCTCGGACGCGAACGCCCGTATTAATTTAATATTCATCCGGTACAAGTACCTTTTCAATCTCTGCGATATAGTATCTGTGATAATCCTTATCCGGATATACCTTTGCTCCTTCCTCAGGATCAGCAAAGGTAGCAGGATCAATATCTCCTTCGCACATTTTTCTGCAAATGAGTGTAATGCCTGCCTCCTTGATAACCGGAACATCACCACAGAAATCAAGGGTGAGCCCTGCTCCTGCAAATTTATCCGCTACATCCTTACCGGATGTTCTTCCGCAATAAGTCAGTGCCTTTCTGTACTCTTCCGGAAGCATACAAACGGAAAATTCCTTCTGTTCATCGATAAACTGCTTTGTATATCTCTGTGGGCGGATATAAATCGTTATAACAGGCTTTGACCAGAATTCACCAAAGGAACCCCAGCTTACTGTCATCGTATTTGCCTTTTCATGATCTCCTGCAGTTACAAGTGCCCACTTTTTGTTGATCATTTCGATCAGATTTCCTTTTAATTCCTCTGCATTAATTTCTTTCATCTTGATAATACCTCACTTTTCTGATTACTCAGTTCCTGAAGTGTTTACTGTAACAGAAATACATCCTGATACAATAATGAGGCACTGATCATTCTCAATGCCTCATTGCAAAATCGTATGGTACACTGGTATTACCAACTGGTTTTTGGCTCATTATACCATCCGCTTTTGTTTTGTCAACCAACAGCTTTTCAGAAACAAATCGTTTTTTATTACTTTTTAACACAGGTTTTATAATATATGAAATTATTTTCAACCTTATGCTTTTCTTTTTTTATTTTATTCAGATATCAAATACTATAACTTTATTTTTTTATAGTGATCGGTCTGTTTTCAGATCAAACACACCCTGTCCATATCGTTTAAACTGCATCATCATCTCATGTGTCAGACTCAGATGTTCTCCATAGTCCGGGATCTGCTCGCGTTCTACCCATTCACCGCTTGCAAGTTCTTCATGATCGATAGTCAGTTCCGGTCCATGCTCATCTGACTTTTTTCTGTCTGCCTGACAGAAGAATCCCATCAGCAGATTGCTGTCAAATCCCCACGGCTGTGATTTGTAATACCGGATATTCTTAACCGGTATTCCGACTTCCTCCATCACCTCACGCCGAACCGTTTCCTCTACCGTCTCACCTATTTCCGTAAAGCCGGCGATCAGGGCGTATCGTTTATACTCTCTTGCAGCGTAAGTTGTAAGAATGATGCGATTGCCATCTGTCACTCCGACAATTACTGCCGGTGCGATTGTTGGGAAGATCAGATGTCCGCAGGACGGACAACGGAGCATCCGTTCTTTCTCATCCGGGAGCACAGGCATTCCGCAGGCTCCACAATAGCGGTTCATCGAATACCACAGATACAGATGCCATCCGGTTGCCGCCGCAAGCACTTCTGCCTTTGGCTTGCAGCTTCTGGTCTTATACATGCTCCGGTATTCATAACCCGGAATCTCCAGACGCTCTCCCCAATTTACATCAGTTGCTCCATTCGCTGATCTTTCAGCATAATAAGGCTCTGTTGTCCGGACAAGATCCTGCGGTCGATACAAAAAATACTGTCTGTCATCGATCACAAACAGGTATGTCAGATTATCCTGCCATGATGCATCCTGCGTGACCGTATCATTTATTCCTATATAGCTTTTATATTCCGAGACAGTGAGCCAGACCAGCTCATGCTCATCCTCTACCTTTTTGGCAAGGATCAGTTTCTCGGAAAATGCAAGGATCACATCATCATTCTTCGGCGGTTTTCGATATGCATATTCATTATGAAACCGTTTTGGTTCTATATCCTGTATCATCTTCCTATACCAGACAGGCTGTCTGATACGATATGAAAACATCTGTATTATCAGTGCTTTTATATGCGGATCAGCCAGCCTGTTTCTTTCTTTTTGAATTTATACCATGAATCATTTCTGTCGACACTGTCGTTTCGATTCATGTATGGACACAGCTTTGCGTCTCTGTTATTACTTCTTTAACTGAGCCAGACGTTCTTCAACCTGGGCTTTCATTTCTGTATATTTTGCAAGCTTGGCTTTTTCTTCTTCTACCTTAGCAGCCGGTGCTTTATCTACAAATTTAGGATTTGCAAGCATACCGGATGCACGCTTGATCTCGCCGGCCAGACGACCGGATTCTTTCTCCAGACGCTCGATCTCTTTGTCGATATCAACCAGCTCTGCAAGCGGAATATAGAGTGCGGCATCATGTATCAGGGTAGATACTGCATTCTCGTCAATACCATTCTTGCTGTCCTGAATGAATACCTCACTTGCATATCCAAGTGTTGCAAAGAAATTCTTTGATGCTTCAAATATATCACGGATCTCACTCTTAGCAGATACAACATATACAGTTGCTTTCTTGCTTGGCGGTACATTCATACCGGTACGCAGATTACGGATCGCACGAACCGCAGCCTTGATCGTATCAACTGCATTTTCATCCTGTTTGAAGCTCCACTCTTCTTTATATACAGGCCAGTCAGAGATCATAATAGATTCTTCCTCATCCTGAATGTTACAGAAGATCTCCTCCGTGATAAACGGCATATATGGATGTAATAATTTCAATGCCCGGATCAGAACGGTCTTTAATGTCCAGAGGGCTGCTGCCTTTGTCTCGTCTGCATCATTGTAAAGTCTTGGCTTAACCATTTCGATATACCAGTCACAGAATTCTTCCCATATGAAGTCATATACCTTGGAAACTGCGATACCCAACTCGTATTTCTCCATGTTATCTGTCATCTCAACTGCCAGATCATTGACCTTGGATAAGATCCAACGGTCAGCGATCGTAAGATCAGATAATTTTACATTTGAGAAATCAGCCTTTTCCATATTCATCATAATGAATCTGGATGCGTTCCAGATCTTATTTGCAAAGTTTCTGGAATTCTCTACACGCTCCCAATAGAAACGCATATCATTTCCCGGTGCATTACCTGTGATCAATGTCAGACGAAGGGCATCTGCACCATATTTATCAATAACCTCAAGCGGATCGATACCATTTCCAAGAGACTTACTCATCTTCCGTCCCTGATCGTCACGAACCAATCCGTGGATCAGAACATGCTTAAATGGGCTCTTTCCTGTCTGCTCCAGTGCTGAGAATACCATACGGATAACCCAGAAGAAGATGATATCGTATCCGGTTACAAGTACGTCAGTCGGATAGAAATATTCATATTCCGGTGTCTTCTTTGGCCAGCCAAGTGTTGAGAATGGCCAGAGTGCGGATGAGAACCATGTATCCAGTGTATCTTCATCCTGTGTCAGATGTGTGCATCCACATTTCGGACATACCGTCGGAACTTCTCTGGAAACGATCGTCTCATGACACTCATCACAGTAATAAGCCGGAATTCTGTGTCCCCACCAAAGCTGACGGGAGATACACCAGTCGCGGATATTTTCAAGCCAGTGGATGTATGTCTTATCAAACTGCTCCGGTACAAATTCCAGCTCATCTGTCTTGATCAGGTCAAGAGCTGCCTGGCCCATTTCCTTCATACGGACAAACCACTGTGGCTTGATCATTGGCTCTACCGTTGTCTTACATCTGTCATGTGTTCCTACGTTATGTGTGTGTGGTACAACCTTTACAAGAAGACCTTCTTTTTCCAGATCTGCTACCATTGCTTTTCTTGCTTCATAACGATCCATGCCTGCGTATTTGCCGCCCTTCTCGTTGATCGTAGCATCATCGTTTAAAATATTGATTTCTTCCAGATTGTGTCTCTTACCTACTTCGAAGTCGTTCGGATCATGTGCAGGTGTAATCTTTACACAGCCTGTTCCGAATTCCATATCTACATATTCATCTGCGATAACAGGAATCTCTCTGTCTGTTAAAGGAAGCTTCAGCATCTTACCGATGATATCCTTATAACGCTCATCCTTTGGATTTACAGCAACCGCTGTATCACCAAGCAGGGTTTCCGGTCTGGTCGTTGCAATCTCTACATATCTTCCTTCTTCTCCAACGATCGGATAATTGATATGCCAGAAATGTCCTTCCTGTTCTACATGCTCTACCTCTGCGTCCGAAATGGATGTCTTACATACAGGACACCAGTTGATGATCCTGGAACCTTTGTAGATATATCCCTTTTCATAGAGATTAACAAATACTTCCTTAACTGCTTCTGAACATCCCTCGTCCATTGTAAAACGCTCTCTGTCCCAGTCAGCAGATGAACCCAGCTTCTTTAACTGATTTACGATTCTTCCGCCGTATTCTTCTTTCCATTTCCAGGCATGCTGTAAGAAAGCCTCTCTGCCGATCTCCTTCTTATCAATGCCTTCTGCCTTTAATTTCTCTGTTACCTTTACCTCTGTAGCGATCGCTGCATGGTCTGTACCCGGCTGCCATAATGCACTGTAGCCCTGCATTCTTTTGAAACGAATGAGGATATCCTGCATCGTATTGTCCAGGGCATGACCCATATGAAGCTGTCCGGTTACATTTGGAGGCGGCATAACGATCGTAAATGGTTTCTTACTGCGATCTACCTCTGCATGAAAATATTTCTTATCTTCCCATTTTCTGTACAGCCTGTCTTCTATGTCGGCCGGATTGTATGTCTTTTCCAGTTCTTTCATCTGTTCCATCCTTTCTGTTTTTATAGCATCTTTAGTGGAGCGTTTTTCCTTTACAGAATCAATCTTCTTACATAGAAAAAGCCCTTTGAAACATCTCTGTTCCAAAGGGCGTATCTTACGCGTTACCACCTTAATTTATCACTCATCTTATTCTGTAACGGGAACGACCCGGCGCATCCTACTGAACATTTCGGATGTGCTGCTCCAAAGCTACCTTCCCACAAATTTCCTCGAAAGACCTTTCAGCCTGTGGATCTTCCTCTCTGGCAGTTCTTTTATGGTACTCCTCTTTTTCCTTGCATTTATGCTGTTAAACTAAATCTCATAGTACAACAGAAGTCTTTCCAGTGTCAAGCGGTTTTAAACGTAATCTTGCTATTTTTCATACATCAATACTCTTTCCCACGGCATAAGTGTCGCTCCATCATCCTCCGGGAAACATGCACTCATCTGATCCGATATCACCTTTAACTTTTTCCGTATTCTTTCATAGCTAAAGAATCCATTATCATTCTGCTGATCCGTCATGGCATATTCAAATACTCTCGCACGGTCTTCATTTGGAAAGCTTTTTGAGTAGGTGTCAATAAATGCAATCTCTGACGCATCACCGGATGAAAATGCAACATAGGTATTGTCATTGCTATTTTCATTTGCAATATAATCGTAATCATAATCGAATCCATCCGGGTTGCACTCCGACCAAATTCCTTCATCAAACCAACAGCCGGTGTAATTCATATGGTTCTCGATCGCATGGAAGATCTCGTGGTGGATCGTGCTGATATAGGAGGACTGATCATTGATATCAATAACCAGAAATGTGTCATTCTCCAGAGTATTCTGAACTCCGGCAGCTGTTGTAAGTGCCGTTTCATCTGTTCCTATGATCGCACCTGCCAGATAGATCTTTAATATGCTTCCATATCCATCATCCAGATTTTTCAACATCCGATCCGGATATTTCTTCAACTCATTCTTCAGAACTTCCAATGACTGAGCAGTCAGAAGTGCATTGTCTGATGCCTCATAACGGTAGATATCCTTGCTGCACTCCGACACTTCATCAAATATATGTATCTCTACACCATTTTGATCTCCGATATCCTTTGCCTGCTGCCGCAGCTCCTGCTTCAGCTCATCAGACGGATGATCCAGATAACTCCATGGATAACGGTAGACTCTGGAATCACCGGAAATGCTGCGTGCATCGTTCAGATCCCATATGTATACTTCCGGTGTGAGTCCGCTCGTTGAAAATACAAAGAAGTTGTATGTATCTATATAAGTACCTTGATCGATATAGATATAATTTGTTTCATCAAACGGAAATGTTACTGCAAGTCTGCTTTCACATTTACCGGTATCCACATTATAGATCCGGAACTGCAGCTTCTGTGTATTCGTCTCCTGCGACTGGCTGGAACTGCCATACATAGCCAGACCATGTTCTACATCGCAGCCAACCTGAAAATCACCTGTATTATCCGGGAACAAAATACCCGCTTCTTCCCCGGAAGTTTCTCCATACACCTGATAGACCTGACCATCCGCATATACCGATGCGTAGTACTTATCCCCACTTCCTTCAAATTGCACGATATCATAATCACCGGTTTCTTTTATATCTTCACCGGTCACACTATAACATCTGACCTCCACACGTTCTGCCGTATTATCATATGCCGACACCACCAGATACTCCGGTTCTTCCGCATATCCTAGCAGCGTTGTATCTTTTCCTTCTCCTGAATATGCCGGACACACCTCTGACTCTTCCCCTGACCGCAGATCATATTCATAGATCTGTCCATCCTCTGCATTTGTATAGAAGAAGCCGGTGAGATCCTTTGACATCAGATAACTGTCCGGTGTCCCTTTTTCGATTGGCATAACAGACTCATTATCCAACAAGGATCCATAACGGATCAGCTCTTTGTTGCCTTTATCATAGAGAACCACCTCATCGGTTCCATTTGAAAATACATCTGATGCATATGTATCCTTCGGGCAGCTTACAACCGCTTTCTGCCTGAGATCCGCCAGATCATATAGTGCCAGATAACCGTCTTCTCCTACGCCATACTGGATTCCAAGGGCATCCCCAAAAGCAAACATCTTATTGATGTAAATATTATCTTCCTCTACTTTCATATCCAGTTGATACAGATTCGTATATCCGGATACCTTTGCCTGCTTGTAGTATTCCCCCGAGACGATCGATTTCCACTCTTCTTCTGTGGTCGGTTCTTCGGTTGTCGTCTGTGAGCCATCTGCCCTGTCAGTATTTTCTTCTGTCAGATACCCGGAAGTTGTTCCCCCATTCTGATCCCCACCTGTCACCTGACAGCCTGTTATCTGTCCAAGTGTCATGCTGATAACCAGCACTCCTGCCAGCCATCTGCCGATACCTTCCCTGTAATTTCTTCTCATATATGCACCCCATTTCTATGCCATTATAATACCCCTAATTTATTTCCACTTTTTAACAGAATATCATATATTAATTTCCTTGTAACTAATAAAAACCATCAAAATGATGGTTTTTAAGCACTGTTTCGCCATCATTTTAATGGTTTTATATGTTGATCAATTATTCAAAGCATTATCCCAGGATCACTGCCTGCCCGGAGCTTAACCGTATACGGTTGCCATTTAAGCATACGTCATTCTTATTATCTAACAAAACGTGAAGCTTCGGCTGCTCATTTGCAGTCAGCAGATCAACCGTGATATCTTCTCTGCTGTAATTCGTTATAATGTAAACGGTCTGGTCTTCCGTCTTTCTTGCATATGCAAATATTCCATCCTTCTCCACAAACATTGGAACGACCTTGCCATAGGTAAATACTTCTTTGTAGTCCTCGGACTTACGAAGTGCGATCAGCTTCTGGTAATAGTACCATACTGAATCTTCCCTGCCAAGCTGTTCTTTTACATTGATCTCTTTATAATTTGGATTTACAAAGAGCCATGGTGTTCCGGTTGTAAATCCTGCCTGTGCAGAATCATCCCACTGCATTGGTGTTCTGGCATTATCCCTGCTGTTCTCATAGCAGGCTTCCATCGCTTCTTCTACCGTACAGCCAGCATCGATTGCAACTGCATATTCATTCTTTGTACTAATATCATTGTAATCATCGATCGAAGCCATATGACAGTTACGCATACCGATCTCCTGTCCCTGATAAATAAACGGAATACCACGCAGCATAACACTGATCGTTCCCAGTAATTTGATTCCGTCTTCATTCTGAAGGTAATCCGGCAGATAACGGCTCGCACCTCTCGGCTCGTCGTGATTCTCTATAATATTTGCAAGGAAGCCAACATCTTCACATTCCTTCTGTGCATGGAAGATCTCCTTTTTCAGATCATCAAATCTGACCTTCTTCGCATCGTACCAGCCATGATCGCCAAAGGTCATCTCATGCGCTGAGAAATCAAACATCGTTGAAAAATGTCCGTCGTCACCGATAAATTCTTCCAGCTCATCCTTCTTCATATTGAATACTTCAGCAACTGTAAACGCATCGTACTTTTCAAATGTATGCTTCTTCAGATCCTCTAACAGTTCACCAACGCCATCGACGCCCTCAACCATATGGAAGATTCCTGTCATTCCATCTGGTCCGTCCGGCTCATAATCCGGAAAACTCAGATCTTTCTTGATATTGATGATCGCATCGATACGGAAACCCGCAACGCCCTTATCCAGCCACCAGTTGATCATGGTATATAATTCATTTAATACCTCAGGATTGTTCCAGTTCAGATCCGGCTGTTCCTTTGCAAACATATGAAGATAATAATAGTCCGTTCCTTCTACCTTTTCCCATGCACTTCCACCAAAATAAGACCGGTAATTGCTTGGCGGATTGCCGTCTTTTCCCTTACGGAAATAAAAATAATCGCCATATTTACCCTCCGGATCTTTTAATGCTTTCTGGAACCATTCATGCTGATCAGAACAGTGATTAATAACAAGATCCATAATGATATACATATCCCGCTTCTTCGCTTCTGCTAACAACTCATCGAATTCTTCCATCGTTCCAAAGATCTCATCGATCTTATAATAATCTGAAATATCATAACCCTGATCGACAAATGGAGACTGATAGATCGGAGATAACCAGATAATATCGATTCCCAGACTTTTCAGATAATCTAAATGATCGATCACGCCACGAAGATCACCGATTCCATCTCCATTTGTATCCTGAAAACTCTTTGGATATATCTGATATGCTACTTTACCATGCCACCATTTTCTTTTCATTATAAAAACCTCCTGTGTTCCTTTTATACTGTCTGTATCTGTTCCACCATCGGATACAGATACTCGTTCTTTTTACACTTTAATTACAGTATACGGAATACAAAGAGGTTTTCTATCTTTAAATTGACTATTTTATTGTACTATTTTGACTTTTTACGATATTCGGAAGGTGTCATGCCCTTCTCCTTTTTAAAGCGTCTGATAAAATATCCGATATTGTCAAATCCACAAGCAGATGCAATATCTATGATCTTATCCTCTGTCTCTGCAAGTGCCGTTGCCGCTTTCTCCACACGGATCACATTGATATATTCTGTGATCGTCTTCCCGATATTCTTCTTAAAATATCGGCAAAAATACTGTTCATTCATATTGACCAGCTCCGCCAGTTCGGACAAGCGGATCGGTGAACCGTAATGCTCCCCGATATACTGCAGCACCTTTTTCAGATTCTCTACCGTTCCTGATTCTTCCCTGTCTTCCCTGACCTGTCTTGTAAACAGGTCATACTTATATGCAACTGCGATCAATTCTAACATCTTTGCCTTGATATTCAAATAGAGCATATTTTTCTGTAGATTCTGTTTCGGTTCTCCTGCCACGTTCTCACGCGTTATTGAAGAATCCAGATGCTGCACTTTCTTCGTATCATGTTCTTTCATCTGCCTAAGCACCTGTTCAATCTCTTTATAACAGGCACTCAATTCCTCAAATGCCGCATCCCCGCTCTGGCACAGAACCGGCATCCGAAGCTTTCCTTCTGCAAGTGGGCCAAGCACCTTCGCCTCCGCCGCATCATACCGTTCAAAGCACAGGATATCAACAGGGAACACAACCGCACTTTCTATACCATCCTTTTCCAGGATCAATGCATGCAGTTCTTCCGGATGGATGCACATAAATGCCGGTGCATGAACCTGATACTCCTTTGTATTTATCCATACCGGGAAATCACCTTTTTGAAAATAGATCCATTCCATTTCCTCATGCCAATGCGGAACCACATGCCACTCATTTTCTCCGTTCCATTCGTACAAAGCAACCGGATACTGCACCGTTCCATGTGTTCTATTCTCTTTTAACAATGTATTTGCCATTTCCTGCTTTTTCATGCTTTGGTCCTTTCTTATTTTATGCTGGACATCTTCTATATTTCATTATACACTTTTCCTATATGGGGACAAATGGTTTTATATCGTACATTGCATTTATTTTCTTATAATTTCCCCCATATTACCCAATGATCAATTTTTAACAGGAGAAAAAAGAATGGACATACTCCCACCAATATCAAATATCAAACGAAACCACCCGGTCTCACTGCCGGATGCCACTCTGTTTCCAAAAAGCATCGGCGTTCTGGCAGCAGGAATTCTGTCTGCCTCTGTATACACTTGCGAGATCGATCGTACACCAAGATTTATTTTCCTTGGAATCGGTATCGTACTGATCATAATTGCCGTTATATTACTGATACGCTATATAAAACAGGTGACCGCATTTAAGAAATACAAACCTGCATGGGAAAAACACAAAAGCATCTATGATGATTTTGCCATAGAGCTGAATCACTGGTATGATTCCGGACTTCCACCAAAGAGCTGTGACGGTGATACCTCCTACGCCCTCCACCTGCAGAAGGAACGTCTGAATCGCAAAGGTATCCAAATGATCCACTACACAACGCCTGCCAAAGACACCAATGGCACCTCTTATCTTACAAGAAACACGGTCTGGTATTCCGTTGATACCATGGACGAAAGGATCAACCGGCATCTGCGATTTGAAAATACATCCGGCACCATATATGACCGGAAATCAGATGATATCATGTATGAGGTGGTTGTGCATACACCAAATGAAGCAGAGCTTCATCATATGACCATGACCTGTCCGAACTGTGGCGCTGTCAATCCGGTTGCTGCCCTGACACAGGGTTGCCCATACTGCAGCACCGTTTTCCAGATAAAGGATCTGTTCCCGCGTGTCACGAATACCTATTTTATCCGGAATAATGCTTCCATGAAAAATGTAAACAAACGAGGCTCCACCATATGGATCACTATTCTGGTTGTATTTCTATTTACTTTTATTTCCTTTCTTTCAGACTGGGAGAATCCGATTCCTGCCAGCCTGATCATGTCCTATTTTGTCACACTGATCTTCGGCGGCATCACCGGACTTATGCTTTCATCCATTCTTTTGATCATTAAGCAGTTCAATCGTGACGGTCGAAAACGTATTCCATTCTGGTCTTATGTGACAGCAAAGGGAAAGATCTCACGAGCATTTGCGCCTTATGATCCTGTTTTTTCTTTCGAGAAATTTGAAGGCCAGATCATCTCCCTGATCCGCATGACCGTTCTGGCAGATCACCCGGAAAACCTTGCTTTCTATCGTGGTTCTTCTTTTGATCCATATTTTCAGGATATCATCGAGATGACCTACATGCAGGCTTTAACTGTCAATGATATCCACATGGAGGGAAGTGAACTGTGCCTGAATCTTCGTACCTGGTGGATCAACTACAGTGAACATGATGGCGCCATAAACCGTCGGGGCGACTGTATCGACGTATCCCTCCGACGTAATACCGCCTACATGGAACCGCCCGGTTTCTCCATTACTTCCGTCCACTGCCCTGCCTGTGGCGCAAGCTTCGATTCCGTACGCCAGCGCATCTGCCCTTACTGTGGCAATGACTACCATATGGAAAATGCAGGCTTTGTCATTGAAAAGCTGGAGCTGTCTTAATGCCTTCGTCCACATACAATACGAACCCCTCTATAATGACGTGCCGGATTTTCTATTCTCTGCACATGCCTGATTCGTAAATACTCCTGTGCTAACTCGTCTTCGGCTCAGACAAGCACTCGTATTTACTGGCAATGTGCAGTTCATAACGAAAATCCGTCAATGTCATGTATAGGGGGATTCATATTATATGTTAGCGGATGCCATTAGGACAGCTCCAGCTTTTATTCAATCCTATTCTTCTCCAATGATATGGCGGGCAACATAGACACCGCTGGCGGAGGCATGGGACAACGAATGCGTTACGCCACTGCCATCTCCGATCACATATAAGCCCTTGTGGCAGCTTTCCAGATTCTCATCCAACTCCACTTCCATGTTGTAGAACTTAACCTCTACACCATATAACAGAGTATCATCATTTGCTGTTCCCGGTGCTACCTTATCCAGTGCATAGATCATTTCCATGATTCCATCTAAGATACGCTTTGGAAGAACAAGACTCAGATCACCCGGTGTTGCCGTTAAGGTCGGTGTTACCAGCCCTTCTTCAATACGCTTCACGGTACTTCTTCTGCCTCGAACCAGATCTCCAAATCTCTGTACAATTACACCACCGCCCAGCATATTAGATAATCTTGCGATACTCTCACCATATCCGTTACTGTCTTTAAACGGTTCTGAAAAATGCTTGGAAACCAGAAGTGCAAAGTTTGTATTCTCTGTCTTCTTCTCATCACCCTCATAGCTGTGTCCGTTTACAGTGATGATACCATTCGTATTCTCATTTACCACAATTCCATTTGGATTCATACAGAAGGTTCTGACATTATCTTCGAATTTCTCCGTACGATATACAATCTTGCTTTCATATAATTCATCCGTCAGATGTGAGAAGATAACTGCCGGGAGCTCCACACGGACTCCGATATCGACGCGGTTGGATTTTGTAGGGATCTCAAGCTCCTTACATACCTTTTCCATCCATTTGCTTCCGCTTCGTCCAACGGATACGATACATTTATCACAGTCGAATTCACCCTTATCGCAGATGATACGATAACCACCATCAATAACCTGTACTGTATCAACCGGTGTATCAAAATAAAAGTCTATATGATCCTTCATCTGATCATACAGATTCTGAAGAACAACATAGTTGATATCAGTTCCCAGATGGCGAACCGACGCATCCAAAAGCTTCAGCTTGTTCTGAAGACAAAGCTTCTTGAACTTCGTTCCGGCGGTTGAATAAAGCTTTGTTCCCTCGCCGCCATTTTCCATGTTAATCTCATCTACATACTTCATCAGATCAACAGCTTTCTGCTTACCGATATATTCATACAGTGTTCCACCGAAATCATTTGTGATATTGTATTTTCCATCTGAGAATGCACCTGCTCCGCCAAATCCACACATGATCGAGCAATGCTTACAGTTAATACAATTCTTGATCTTATCGCCATCGATCGGACATTTTCTCTTTTTTAAGGTATATCCTTCCTCGAATACAGCAATCTTATACTCCTGTTTCTTCTTCATCAGTTCATATGCCGCAAAGATTCCTCCCGGTCCTGCACCGATAATAATCACATCATACTTCATACACAACTTTACCTTTCATTTATCAGACAAGCTGATCCCGGAATTCGTCTTTTAATTCCGACAGGATCGTATCCATACGTCTGTCATAATCTTCAATATGTCCATGAAGTCGGTTATAAACCGCTTTCTGGACTTTATTGTAGATTGGAAGCTCCCGCACATCTTCTTTAGAATCGCCAACTTCACTCATCAGATCCTCTAAGAAGTTCGCAGGAAGTCCCCGCTTCTTAATCTCTTTTTCAAGTGTCGCGGTATCCACCGTAACTGCCAGCACACAGAAATATTCGATCAGGGATTCCTCGTTCTTATTTAACGAATATGCCTTAATAAAACAGCTCTTTGCTTCATCAAGCTGAAGATTTCCGGCCAGAGCAACTGCTTTATTATGATATACATTTCCGAGGAATTCATCCTCCTGTTTTTCTTTTTCCAGATAGCAGATAACCTCATCATAGATCGCACCCGCTTTTATATAATGCTTGTACCGCAGATATCCATCCGCCCGCAGCTTCTCGACTTCGTATGATTTTAACGTACGAAGCTTCTGGCATTCCGCCATAAACTGCCGTACTTCTTCACTGCTGTAATATCCGCCATACACTAGGATCTCCACCATGATATCCTGAACAAATGCATGCTTGTCAAGTAATGTATCGATCTTGTCTGCAAGCTCTGTGAGATCAAGCTCTCTTCTGATCCATGCCGACAATCTCGCCGATACATCTTCTTCCCCCACCAGCACCATATTATTATACAGGTAGTAACACAATTCCTCGTAGGAATATACAGATACCTTGGTATTCAGGAACGTATATGGATTCTGTGCAGTTTTTGTATTACATACAATTATTTTTCCCATTTCAGGTCAAATTCCTTCCTATATATCTTATTTGTGGTCGGGAACATCGTTCCAAATCCTTCATCCCTGATAACAACCGCTCCCTTTTCCGCACTGTAGAATTCCGCTTCCAGTGAGATCTTGGTCGTCTTCGGCGGACGCTTCGGCAGTCCGTGGATCTCGATATGCTCCTTATCATAATCTCCTGTCAATATGTTGCGATAGATCAGCTCCACCTGATTTGATTCGTCCGGAAAGATATATAATTTTCCCTTTGTGTGGAACCATTCCTGTCCTCCTCTGGTGATCGGCACAAATGTCTTGCTGTCATCATTTAAACTGATACCTATATCAAAGCCAACTGTATATTCCGACCGGATCAGATAACGGTCAAGCACCTTGCTGTGCCGGTCGCCAAATGCCCGGTAGCAGGCTCCCTTTGTATAGATATTCTGACCGACAAATACCCGTCTTCCCTGACAGAGGATCGTCGCCGACTCCTTCAGCCAGTTATCTGCAAAGCCAATTCCGGTCAGGAACACCGAGGACACATAAGTCTCTGCCAGAAGCTCCTGACAGATTGCTGCGAACTGCTCATCCAACTCCTCATCGTCCTTCTTAAACGCTGAAAATGTCAAGCGGTCTTTCAGGTTCTGATGAAATACATCTACGATCTCCGGTGATTTGTTATGCGTAATATCGAATCTGTAATAATCAAGTCCGCTGCTGTTAAAATCAAACAGCACCACACTGTTATTTCTTAATGACTCCGGCTGATTAAAGATGTAATAAATTCCACTGTCTATATGGCTTGTAATCTCAAACTGTTCATCACTCAGATGAAGTGCTTTCTGTAACTCCTGCACTGCCTTGATGATATGAATATCTGCATCTGCGATCGTTACTACCAGCCGCCTGATCTCATAGCTTTCAAACTGTTTTGTAAATTCCCGGATATGAAGCAGCAGCATTTTGACCAGAAGGTCTTTTGCTTTATAACTTGTTCCATAGATCTCCGTGTCCTCGTTGATGATCGTCTTCTGGTAAATACGGTCAACCACCACGCCATCTTCCTTGAACCGTTTTCCTGCAGCCACCGCTCCGACACTCCAACCGGATTCATCCTTTGCTCCGGTTCCGTCTTTATATTTATCTGTATAAAACATAATATTTGGAAGCAGATATGTATCTTTGGAATCGCTGTGACAGATTGATTCCGGTACTCCTTCATCCAGCTTATAATAACTTAACTGTGTATACTCCGGACTCAGATCCAATCCCAGATATAATGGATGTTCCGTCATGTTATCTCCTCCTGTTTCTGCTGTCTTATAACAATATCAGATTCTCCTCAAAGAAATGTGTGTTATTCAGATAGGTATCCATCGCCTGGATCAGCTCCTGATCATTTCTTGTCTCCTGACTGATCAGCATACTGTTGATCAGCTCAAATCGATTACTGTTCTTCTTATGACATGTTGTATTCTTTAAAATATCACTCTCAACGATGGATGAATTACCGCTCTCCGCACCATCAATGGAATATAACAGCGTCTCTCCGTGGAACACAACAAATTCCTTGATATAGATTCCCGGTATGATCTCATTCATTCGCTCCGATTTGTAATGTGCCATACTGTTGCTTTCCTGTCCGAAGCTGTAGCTTACCCAGATCTGTCTGCCGCTCTCGCCCTTAAAGATCAGATAGGTCTTAAACTTCATATCATCCGGCAACGTTACAAAGGATGCAAATTCTTTAAAGAACGGCAGGATCTTACTGCTGTCTATAAAATGACGAACTGTATTCCGGATCCATTCCTTCTGTTCTGCCGAGAACCGTCCACCGCAGCCTGCAAAATAAGAAAGCAGCGCCATCTCTGAAATCTCATCTGTAATGTTCTTCTTCTCCACCTCTTTATACAGACATTCCATGATATCCGCAGGAATCTTCAGATCCTTGATAATATACTGGTATGCACAGAACCGTAAAAATGCCTTGACTACCATGCCCCTGCTTCTGCCTGCGTAATAAAGCGCAAAGATATCAAAGATTGCCTCTGTATAAGCATCTGCAAACATCATCTGTGCCAAGATATTCTCTGCAAGCATATCAATATCACGATAATTTGTGTTAACTGCCTTAAACAGCTCTGCCATTTCCTCTAACGATCCATTATAGTTATTGATCAAAAATGCTAGAACCTTCTGTGTCGCATACCCCCTCCGGTACAGATATACACAAATGGATAATAACGTCCTGTCATCATCATAGCGCTTATCGGATATTCCGAATTCCGCGATCCGTATCAGTTCATCCACATCCACATCTACATATCCAAACCGATGTATTCCGTTAAATGCCTGCTCATACATCCGTAAAGAAATGTAATATGTAATGATCCGGGAAGCGTCCTCCACTTCCACATAATTCAAATCAATTCGTGACAGATATTTATATAAAATGTCCGCATCATAATTCTCATGATAATACTCAACCATATGGCGGAGTGCTCTCTGCCGGATCAGATAACTGATATTCGGACAGTTAGAGATATCACGCGCCAGATTGATCTCGGATGCATCCTTATATGAAAAGCTGTCTATATCGTTATACTCAAATAATAACAGACGGTAATCCTTCGGATTATACTCTTTACAGATATCCAGATAATTTTCTTCTCCGACAACCGGCTCAAGCCGGTATGGTACCGTATTGATATATCTGCAGCCCCGACTGTCAAGTAATGTAATGATAGCGGATTCTGACACGATCTCTACATAAGCTTCTCCATCAATCACATCCACCTGTTCACTCTTTTCCAGTTCCTCATGTGTTACAACCACTGATACAATATTCTTATTCCGACAGGTCAGCTTCTGCTTGAATATGATATTAATTAACTTTGATGCAAATTCCGGCTTCACGCTCTCCGGCTCCAGAAATTCTTCATAGATAACCGTCAGATCATCACTCACTTCTCCGTCGATGATCTTCTTCTCCATGAAGTTCTCGATCGCCGGAATATACTCATGGAACACATTCATATTCTGTGCCTTATTCATGATGACATTTGCATAGAGATACGCCAGCTCTTCATCATCTAACGTATTCTTGTAATTGAAATAACGGAGAATGGATTCCGGTATCGGCTGATACGTCTTCTTATCCATGCTCTTTAAGAAGCCCTCATACAAACCAACATATTTAATTCCTGCATTTGCCGCATCCTGATAATATACATGATACTCTTTATCACATTTTTTAAATCTGAGAAGAATTTCACATATCGTATCCAGTGTCATACGATCATGCTTTGCTGCATAGATATTCTCCAGCATCTTGAATGCGTGAATATCAAAGAGCTTCATTCTTGCAGCCGTCTTTACGAATTCCATAATGACATCTTCGGATACAAACTCATGCCGCATACCCCATCGGATAGCTGAGATCTCAAGCGGTGCGATCCGTTTCATCATAAGCGGCTGCTTATTGAACATATCACATATTTCAAAGTAAATAACCGGGCTGTTTACACCCTCATTATATAATTTCCGGATATCCTCATAGAGATTCCATTTATCCTCTGTATAACTGTAGTCCACAAATAACAGCAGCCAGAAATAAAACAGCTTGTCCTTCTCCTGTTCCAGTCGTCCGCGGACAAGTCTTGCCGTGCTGTCGATCATATCCTTATCCTTTGTCAGAAGTGCTTTCAGATAACTGTAATAACACTTCTCCATGCTGCCTGCCTCGTTCAGATCGGCATCTGCATCGATACGGACAAATTCCTGTTTTACATATTCTGTCTTGCCCTCTAACAGCTTCATATGAAGCAGACCCAGACGGTAGATATTATCCTCCGGTCTGTATTTGACCAGTGTTTCCAGTGCCTCTGTCGAACGTTTCGTGTAATCAGCAAGTGCCATCTTATCCGTACGGAAATCAATGTATGCTTTTGCCAGTGCCTCATGGCCTTTCTTGATCATGAAATTCACATGACGGTTCTTCGGCTCGGTTCGCTGAACCTCCGGCTTCTTGATGCTGACTTTCACGCTGATATTCTGCAGGGTATTATTAAAATGGATATAACCTGCCGATACTCCTTCCGGGATCTTCGTCGGATCGATCAGGAAGTTCAGTTCATAATTATTTCCGGTGAAATCCTGACCTGTGATCCTGGTTGCTTCCGGGATCAGGAAATCGCTGTCTGATGTAATATAGGTATGGGTATAACCCCAGGTATTCTTATTTACGGAGATCGTTGCACGAACCAGCTCGTCCGGCATCTCGATCAATAACTCACGCTGCTTTGCTGTCAGGGTGAGCACACGTTTCTTATGAGTATATACAAGGAATTCTTCCATCGCCTGATTGATGGATAACGATTTCTTCAGGCTCTCATAGACACCCTTTATGATCGCATCATCCCCTAAAAAGGTACGCACGAATTCCGGGCTGTCAAAGATCTGGACTGCTACATCCCAGTGCTCCTCTGCAAAGGTCGCGAACTGAAACAGATCCTCGATCCGTTTGTCTTCGACCAGAACATAAGGCGGTACAACCTCCACGCTGTATGGAATCTTATATTCGCCGCCATCCGTTATGATGTTGATATGTCCTTTGAAGCTCTTGCCTTCTTCGATTCCGCGGGCATCAAAAGAAAAGGCAACCGTATTCCGTCTGCCTACAAATGTATGACTCTTGAAATCGAACAGGTATCTGCTGTCATATACCATCAATTTGATCGGCACATCATTTTTTGATACCACCTTAAAGGTTCCCTGAAATACGGAGCCGGCTTCCACAGCCAGTTCCAGCTTTGCAATGGAAATATCAATATCCGGTCTTTCTACATTGAATTCTCCTCTGGCGTACTGTTCTACGATCCCTTTCATCTGGTTCTCCTTGCTTTCGTAATCATTTTATTAAAACTCATGTATTTTTCTTGTAATTAAATCCCCGAATCGGTATAATTATATAAAAACATATATTTTGATTATAGCAAAATAAATAGTTTTTTGAAACATTATATATGGAAAAAGAGGAATTTTTTATGGGAAAAAGTACATCACATCTTTCTGGAAGCAATCTGCTCTCCCAGAATGAATCTGTAAGATTTGACCTGAACATGAATCCGCTCGGGGTTCCGGATTCTGTCAAAAATGTCATTCTTAACAGCATCGAAGATCTGAAGCGTTACCCGGATGGCTCATATACAAGATTAAAGGAAAGTATCGCAGGCTATTCAGGTGCGGATCCGGACGATATCATTGTCGGAAGCTGCTCATATGAATTTATCAAACTCCTGATCGAATTCAACAGTCCAAAGCATGCTGTTCTTCTTTCACCGGGAGCACACAACTATGAGAAGGTCCTGAAAATGAACGGCTGTGATATCACATACTATCAGTTATCCGAAGAAGAAAACTACGAACTGGATATTGCGGATTTCATCTCTACGTTAAATGAATCCATTGATATGGTATTTATCTCGAATCCAAACGGAACAACATCACAGGTCATCGACCGCGAATCTCTGGAATTCATCGCAAAGATCTGTACAGGAAATGATATTGCACTGGTCGTTGACGAGGAGTATATGGATTTCGTTCAGGATAAGGATGATTGCACCGCTATTCCGCTGGTTAAGGAATATGACAATCTCTACGTTCTCAGAAATACAAGCAAATTCTTTGCAGTACCCGGACTTCGATTAGCCTATGCAATTACATCAAATCCGGTATTTAAAAAGACAATGTCGATCACAGGATTTCCTTATGCGATCAATACACTTGCAGAGGCAGCCGGCATCGATATGTTCAAGGATGCTTCTTATATAAGCAAAACCCAGACACTGATGAAGACGGAACGGAATCTGGTCTATTCTGCACTGGCAAGCCGCAAGACGATCAAGCTCTATAAGCCGGATGCGAATTTTATTCTGGTCAAATTACTGAAAAAAGACATTTCCGCACAGACGGTTGTGGATCATTGTCAGAGTAAGGGATTGTATATCAGAAGCTGTGCAGATATCACAGGACTGGATAATTCTTATATCCGCTTCTGCTTCATGAATCCGGAACAGAATGATCTGGTCGTAAATACAATTTTAGAGATCGTATAACAACTATATATGTTATTTAAATGAAAGGGTGGTACATACATATGAAACATGACGCAATGAAATTAACATCTTCTTACAACAATCAGTTATACATCAAAGTGATGAACGGTCACTTTGCTACAAACCATTCTCATATCAACCAGTACATTGATATGACAACCCTGAAAGTCAGAGGCACTATGGCTGCTGCCGCTGCCAAATCCATGGGAACCGAATATGTAGCATCAACTATCGTTGATACGATCGTCTGCATGGATGGTACTGAAGTGATCGGTGCTTATCTGGCAGAAACCTTAAGCCAGAACGGTATCACTTCCATGAACCAGCACAAGTCCATCTACGTTGTTACACCTGAGGTTCACAGCTCCGGTCAGTTGATCTTCCGTGACAACCTCCAGCCAATGATCGAAGGCAAGCATGTGCTTCTTCTGATCGCATCTGCTACAACCGGTAAAACGATCAAAAAGAGTCTGGAGTGTATCAAATACTACGGTGGTTCTATCGCAGGTATCTCTGCTATCTTCTCTGTTGCGACAGAGGTTGACGGCTATCCGGTACATGCACTGTTTACCGAAAAGGATCTCCCTGATTACAAGACTTATCCTCATGATCAGTGTCCAATGTGTCAGGCCGGAAACCGCATTGAAGCTATTGTAAACAGCTATGGTTATTCTGAATTATAATTTATAGTATCCAAAATAGAAGCCTGGGAGAAATTTCTCCTAGGCTTCTATTATTATCATTATCTTTATTACTCCTCCAAATATTTTTTTACCTCACCAATAACCAGCTTCGCTGTCTGAAACTGTTCTTCCGCTTTTTCTCGCGACGCAATATAGAAATCATCATAATCACTTTTTTCACGTACTCTTTGTAGCGTTCCAAGCTTTCTTCCTATTTCACGCGGAAATATTTCTTTAGCCACATATTCTTTATTAAAGTATCCCATAACATCTTTATGACGCTTAAAATCAACTGTACTCAACGCCAATATAGCTTTTACTGCATAAAATGCAGCATAGTAAGACCGATTAATCGAATCCTTATACAAACCTTCTTTTAAACAATGTGCTGCTACTTTCAAACTATCTTCAGCTTCAGCAATTCGATAATTACTTAAATTCTTTTGTCTCTCATCCAATTACTATCCCCTCCTTCTCTACATTATCAAAAAACGGCAATGCCCCCAACCAATATTTATAATGTTCCTCATTTTCCAGAACAGGATTAATCACAATGCCTGATTCCAATTCTAATTCAAAAGCAAGATCAAAAATTTTGTTCTCGACTTGTTCTATTTCTTCTTTTGAAAAGGGGGTTAATATCATAACATCAATATCTGAATTTTCCTTATAATCACCACGAGCATAAGAACCATAGACAATAATTTTAGAGAAATTATTTTCCAATATTTTTTTAGTACCCTGTGCAAAGGTCATTAAAACTTCCTGTCTTGTCATAAAATTTTCCTCCTGTTCCTGATTATTTTTATTCATATATTATGTAGTTATAATAACATTTTTTATTTATTAATGCCATTTAAATCTATTATAATCCCAAAATTCCTCAAATATCACTGAAAAATTATTTCATCTTATTATTCATGCTTTGGACAGCTTTCATTCGTCCATTTCTTCGGATTCGTGTCATCCGGTATCAACCCGGTCAGAAAATATCCGTGATAATTTTGCATTATTTGATTTCGCACTGACCTGGTAACGCCCACAAAAAAGAGGAACCCTTCATATCTTGTTCCACAAAAGTCAAATAAAAAACTAACGATTGTGTGTTCAAAACATAAAAGATTCCTATTTTTATTCTTTAAACTTTCTGTCAATCACCGGCACTATACTTGCAACTTACTATTAACTATGGTAATGAGAACGCTTATAATGCACGATGAGCCCTGCTGCCGCAAGGATCAATATTACTACAATCACCCACACCTGCGGAGTTACATCCTTAATGTTATAGCAGCGGACATTGATCCACATCTGATTGATCCGTTTGCTGGCATCTGCATCAAAGTACTGCATGATCGCACTTCGCTCGATCGCCGCTTCGTCCGGATACTGGGCATAGAGCTGACGTCTTGTCTGCTCCTCCGGAGCTGTTATGATGTAATCAGGATCCGAATTATCACCACTGAAGAAATAACCAAGCGGATATTCTGTTGTATCTTCTTCTCCATCTTCCGCACCATAATTCCAGTTCAGATAATCAAATACTGTATTATCATCTTCGCCTCCTGCAATAACAGAAGTATATCCGATGTAGTACATATTTCTGACTGCATTGTCCGGTCTTGAAAGAAAGTTCACAAAGCTTTCTGCTACCTGTTGTTTTCTGGCATCTTCATCGATACCATCCTTTAACATCACCCAGCCATCAAACCAGAGATTAGTAGATTCCTTCGGCACGGCGAAATCAAGATAAAGATCATCTTCTTCTGCCTGATCCATCGCATAAACCGCATCACCGGACCACTGATAATTTGCAAGTACCTTGCCGGATACCATATCTGCCTTACCACTGTCTGTCTCAAAGGAATATACATTGTCCTTCATATCCTGAAGCAGATCCTGTACTTCCTGTATCGTTTCCGGGCTGACATCATTCATTACCCGAAGCAGATCATCATGATAAGTATCTGCATTTGTGAATTCCTCTGATGTCAGTTCGTCCTGCTTTAAAATACCAAGTGCCGCAAAATAAGAATCACGCACATTATCCTTGATCGTAACCTGACGTGCAAACTTCGGATTATCCAAGATATTCCATGTACCTGCTTCTTCCTCCGTTATCTCCTCCGGATTATATAAGATACCGGTTACACCCCACATATATCCGGCTGCATATTTGCTCCAGCTCTCACCATTGATCTCATTTTCATCAAAGGTCTGTCTGATATATGGAGATACTCCCTTTGCATAATAATTTTCCTCTATACTCGTGTCATAAAACGAATCCGAAAACGGAACTACTTTTTCTTCTGCCATCAGCTTCATGATCATGTAGTCGGATGGACAAACCAGATCGTATTTATCACCAAGAGTAAGCATGTTATAAAGGTCTTCATTTGTTCCAAAACAGGAATATTCCACCTTTACCTTCTGACCATATGTCTCATAGTACCAGTTCTCAAAATCCGTCACCATGGAATTCTCACCGAAGATCTCGGTTCCATCTTCCAGGTCGATTACTTCGTCCTCATCCCATTCTCCAAGGTCGATATATTCTTCCCAGTTGGATACTCGAAGCACGATCGTATCATCCGACTTCTGTACATCGGCAGCATCTGTCTTTGCTGCATCACTTCCTGTATTATCTGATATGGCAGATGCTTCTGTCTGATCCTGCACATTATTATCTGCCTCCGCATGTACCAGATAAGCCGCAGGTGTAAGCATCATAAGTCCGGCACAGAAGCCGGCAAATCCTTTGAATAACTTCTTCTTATTCATATCTGCCACCTGCCTTTCCGGCTCTCGCCTTTGCCTTTGATGTCATATTCATACCAACAACGATCAGTATAACGATCACGAAGATCACTGTTGATAACGCCCATAAAGCAGTCTTGATCTCTGTCTGAGATCCTTTCGTCGCATTTACGACATAAGTACTGATCGTATCAAAGGTCGCAGGCTTCGTATAGCTTGCAATGAAATAATCGTCTAATGACAGGGTAATTGCCAGTGCAAATCCTGAAATCACCCCCGGCAGGATCTGTGGAAGGACTACTTTTACCAGTGCGGTAAATGGTGATGCACCCAGATCCATAGCTGCCTCATACAGGCTTCCATCCATCTGCTTTAGCTTCGGTACAACTGACAGATAGACAAACGGGGCAGACAGCACAACATGTCCAACGACCAGCGGCACATAGGATTCCTTACTGACACCAAATACTACGATCAGCAGGATACAGATTGAAAAACCGGTTACAACATCTGCATTTACAACCGGAACCTGATTCATCGCAGATACGATCCCCGATGCAAGTTTCTTGGAATAAAATGCACCGATCGCACCCAATGTTCCAAGCAGAGTGGCAATCAATGCAGATCCAACCGCAAGAAGAACCGTACCCCAGATCATATCTGCAAGCTCAGGCTTTGTAAATAACGTAATATAATTCTGAACGGAAAATCCGTGTATTGTTCCGATATTTGCCGAATCCGTAAAACTATAAACTGCAAGGATCAGAATCGGCAGATAGAGGATCACCAACATCAATATAATAAAAACAACCCGAAATCCTTTTTTCATTATAACAATGCACCTCCTCTGTTGTTGTCTTCTCCCTCATATTTATTTGTAAAGAGAGTAAAGATTAATATGATCAACAGAAGCACCAGTGCGATCATGGATCCATTGTGCCAATCGTATGCAGCAAAATAGCTACCTATCAGGCTACCCATAACATAAGTGCTGTTATACAACATATCCAATACAACATAGTTCGTCATAGACGGAAGGAATACCATCACGATACCACTGATGATACCCGGAACAGATAACGGAAGCGTCACCTTTAAAAATGTCTGAACAGAGCTCGCACCCAGATCATTTGCTGCTTCTAACAGACTGTTATCTAACTTCATCAATGTTGTATAGATCGGCAGGATCATAAATGGAAGAAAATCATATACCATACCGATCACGGAATTCAAAAACGGATAATATGCCAGATTATGCTCGATCAACGTCAAGACTTCTTTTAAAGCAGTCAGTCTTAACGTAAAATTGATCCACATCGGAAGAACGAAGATCATAACAATGATCGACTTTTTCTTCCATTCACTTCTGGCAAGTATATAGGCGATCGGGTACGCCAGCAACAAAGCTGCTGCCGTCGATACACAGGCGATCGCAAAGCTGTAGGCAAGGGTTCCGATCGTGTTCGGACTGGTGAAGAATCCTGTCAGGTTCTCCAGCGAAAACTGCCCCTCTCCATTTGTAAATGCATAATATATAATGACTATAAGCGGTGCAACCACAAAGCATATCAGGAACAATGCATATGGCACACACAGTTGTTTTCTGGAAAAACGTAATGTACTCATCTCTGTCTCCTTTTGCTTTCGGTTATTTCTTAAGTTCAAAGTGGATCTTATCCTTTGGAATCACAAGGCTGACAAAGTCATCCATATTCCAGAGATATTCATCGTGAACAATGAAGTCTTCCTCATTCTCCGTACGGACTACATAGCTGTAGTGGTCTCCTTTATAGATCAGGTTAATGATATGACCGGATATGATACCTTCCTCCTGATCATCACTCATCGTAATATCATCCGGCTTGATCGTTAAGATCACCTTGAGCCGCTCATAATCGATGACATCTCCGGACGCATCCATTAATACACCATCCTCATAATGAGACGACGGAACGATCTTACTCAGATCACACTCAAGCTCACCATCTAAGAATTCCAGCTTATAATATTTGTCAACTCCTGTCTCGATGCGGTTCAGTGCTTTCTCCGCAGGCATAACATGAATACCATCCGGTTCTACATTCAGTCCAACCATGTCGCCTACCTTTGCAGACTTTGTGGACTGTATCACGATCTCATTTTTACCGGACTGTACTGTGATCTCATAATGAACACCTTTAAATACCACAGAGATAACCGTTCCTTTTACTGCTCCCTGCTCCGGTGGCACGATCAGGATATCCTCCGGACGTACTACGACATCCACCTGTGTTCCATGTTCTACATCATCCAGACATTCGAATTCCGCACCGCAGAAACGAACCTTTAATTTGTCTGTCATGATTCCATTAAAAATGTTGCTTTCTCCGATAAAGTCGGCAACAAATGCGTTCTTCGGCTCATTGTAAATATCCTCCGGCGTACCGATCTGCTGGATACGGCCTTCTGACATTACAACGATCTTATCTGACATTGTAAGCGCTTCTTCCTGATCATGGGTTACATAGATAAAGGTGATTCCCAGTCTCTCATGCATTCCCTTTAATTCGAGCTGCATCTCTTTTCTCATCTTCAGATCCAGCGCACCTAGCGGCTCATCAAGCAGCAGGATCTCCGGCTCATTTACCAGTGAACGTGCGATCGCGATTCTCTGCTGCTGTCCACCGGACAATGTCTGAACGCGTCTATCTTCAAATCCCTCAAGATCTACCATCTCAAGGGCCTTTTTTACTTTCTTTTCAATCTCAGCCTTTGGAAGCTTTTTCAGCTTCAGACCAAATGCAATATTGTCATAAATATTTAAATGTGGAAACAATGCATATCTCTGAAATACCGTATTGATCGGGCGCTTATTTGGTGGTAACTTGCTGATGTCCTTACCATTTAATAAGATCTCCCCCTCTGTCGGCATCTCAAAACCGGCTATCATTCGAAGTGTGGTCGTCTTACCACAACCGGACGGCCCTAAAAAGGTTACAAACTCCCCACGCTGTACCTCCAGATTAAAGTCATCCACAGCCGTAAAGTTATCATCAAAATTTTTTGTGATATGCTTTAACTCAATAATGTTTTCCAATTATTTATACACTCTCCTTTTCAAGTTATTTGTAATTTTTATCATTAGACAAAAATCAACTAATTCTAACATATCCGGGAGAAAATTAATATATATTTCGTGTTATTTTTCTTAGGTTTTGTGTAAATTTTACATCTGAAATTTCATCGTCTGAGAACCGACGCATACAACCTGACCAGATCTGTCTTATCGCCGAATTGAAGATGAACCGAACCGTAATCCGTCCCCTGAAGCCGAACATTTTTATTCACTGCCAGATCACTCAGATGCACGCTGGAATTCAGCCGCCCGTACCAGCCATCCGGAGTCTGCGTAAGCCCTGTGACCGGAAGCTCAGCCAGCAATTTTTCTAATAATGTGTCCTTCCCTGACGGCTGCTCGAACAAGTCTGTATCTGATATCTTTTTCATTTCTGCCGGATGTGTCTTCTTCTGCATCACACTCTCTGCTGTCTGCAAAGAAAGATCTGCTTCGACGCTCACTGTCTCATCAATATTCAGATCATTATAAAACGTATGAATCCGGTCAACTGCTTCTATATTGTCCGTATGAAAGATCAGATAACTCTGACCGGTATTAGAATCAACAAGAAAAGTGATCCTCCAGGACTCACTTTCCGCGTTACTTTGAAATGTTGTTATAGAATCATCCTGTCCGGTGATTGTCAGTTCACCGGAAGTTAAGCCAAAATATTCAGCCGTATTTAACAGGAGATTTTTTATTGCTGTCGGCGCCAGACGAGAATGAGACACCTGATACACACCCCATGCACTCACATCCGCATCGATCTGCCTCTGTGCATCTGCCTCCCGCACTCCGGCAAATACTTCTTCTATGTCCATTTTCTCATTTATAAAAAACTGCAATGCTGCTGCGATCCAGACAAGCAGCACCATGTATATCTTCGCTGATCTTTTCACGTACATGTCCACCACCCTTTTTCTATATTCTGGACAATATCATATTCTTTTATACTTAGCGTATTATTTTTACTTTACAGGTCATTCCTTTCTCATAAAAGAAAATGCTGTCAGACATATAAATGCCTGACAGCTCATCGACTACAGAAATCTCCGGCTCTCTATTTTATCTTCATCTTCTTTGTAATTCCCTTTTTTAACAGGAACTTCTTATATACCGTCTTCTTTCCTTTCGGAACCTTGATCGTAGCCTTTGCCTGAATCTTTGTAAATGCCTTCGATCCTACTGAAGATGCTTTTAACTTTTTCGACTTGATCGTAACTGTCTTCAGATTCTTACAGCCGGAAAATGCATAACTGCCGATCTTTGTTACATTTGCGCCTATTGTAACCTTTTTCAGCTTCGTTCTGTTTACACAGGCACGAGATGCGATCGCTGTTACCTGATAGGTCTTCTTACCAAGCTTCACGGTCTTAGGAATCGAAAGTGTCGTAACTGAATTCGAGGTTACTCCACCAAAGGCAACCGTCTTTGAAGAAGTGATCTTATAGATCATCTTATTTTTGATCACGACATCACCTTTCCGATATCCTGTCTTTACTGTATTATCAAATGATAAAGTATTATCCTTCTTGAAAGTTTTCACGCGCTTGGACTTTGTCTGTACCTTGGATAACTGGTATGGATTGATCTCTACAAATACAGGAGAACCATTATTTGTGACATACCATACAACCATACCGGATTTTGTAACGACCGGTTCACACATGGCAAGTGCAAGTGGTGATGCGCAGATTGCTGATGCTTTATTTCCGGCTTCGTCTAACAGCACCATCTTTGTCGTATATGTATTTTTCTTTGTATTCTTTTCTTCCCATAACAGAAGGAACTGGGAACCACTGATCTTCACAAGCTTTGGATTCATAACTGTGATCTTATCCTTGGCTGTATAGTTTGTGATCCATGTAGCATCATTTTGTAATTTTGTCTTGGACCCCGCATTAATGTAGACGTTCGTTACTGATGTCTTTTCGCTTTTAATACCGGTTCCTGTCAGAATATAATTATTATCTCCAAGCTTCAGATCATTTAATGTATAACCTGTATAATTATTTCCTTCATACCCCGGTATAGAGATAACGGTTCCATACATAGATGGTTCTCCAACCTTTTTACTCACCTCCGTTGCTGTAAGTGCAATCCCTCTCGGATATGCATCCCCCAGATCTGCCCGGTAAATATAGGTTCCATCGGTTGCAATCTGCTGTGCAAAGGAATGGCTGACATAACCTTCTGACAGATTCATTACACCATAATACGAATCTACCAGCTTCATGCTGTTCTCATTTACTACAAAGGTGCAGTTTGCCTGATGATGATATCCGTCGTCACTGGCAAACATCGTATGACAGGTATGTATATATAATTTACCAGCCGTCTCCGTCATCGAAAGTCCGCCTGCATTAAACGGAGTATAGGTATTGGCTCCCTTAATCTTACAATTGCCAAGCCTTTTCCAGTTCTTATCATATTTAACGACACGGATTACTTCCTTCTTCTTGCTCTCCTTTGGATTTGACTGGCCAAATACAAGATAGTTGTATTTCTCACCGCTATAATATCCACCAAATAGCGGGAGTTCGCATTTAATCTTTTTCTGGCTCTTTAACCGATAGGATGAATCATAAACTTCACGAATAACAGAGCCACGGATGTACTCTATACGTTCAAAGGTTCCATCCGCTCTGGCATTCAGATAGGCCGTCTGGACATTTCCATATGTATATCCTGAATTGATACTCTGGTGCATCGTAGCTGATACTGCTCCTACCGCCCCCGTCGATTTATATGCATTTCCGCTCTTTGACAATGTCGAGTCTGTTACTTTGACCGTGATCGTCTTCTTCACATTGATCAGCGATGCACTGATCGTGATCTTAGCAGTTCCTTTTTTCCATGCATTCAGATTTCCTTTCTGATCTACACTTACAACCTTTGGATCCGAACTCTTATAAGTGTAATCCAGAGAAAATCCTCCATTTGTACTGCAGACCACAGTACCTGATGCTCCAACCTTCATATTTGCAGGTGCATTTACATTAAAGCTAGTCGGATATGTCCAGTCAAAGGTTTCGAGATAATAATTACTATCCTTTTTTTCTATCACAACACAGTTGTTATTCTTATCCATAAAAAACGTGTATACAGGATATGTAGTCTGCATACGGATCTTTTCTTTGTTCGTTGCAATATCATATTCTGTCAGTACTTTTTTATCTGTTTTTGCAATCAAAGAGGTTCCGGCACTATTTAATACACATCTTGGTCCGATACTGGAAAGATCAAAATTTTCATCATCGCCATAGTCAGAATCAGCTGTATAAAATGCCATCTTTAAAGCATTTTTATTTGCAATATTGATTGGTGATACTGATACGCTACTGTCGATCAGGCTGATACTGGTCGAACTCTCTGTGACATCATTGATATCATATTGATTGGAATCCACCAGTGCACAGATCTCTCCATTAAATGTAGATAATGTAGCAAGATATCGTCCATTCAGCATCCGTACCGGTGTCTTATGCGTAAACCAGCCAAACTGATACAGATACATCATGTTCGCACCCTTGATCGTGATGGAATTATCACGGTTCACTTTTCCTGCTTTCAGGCTCGCCATGCTGTGATCGAAGCCCCAGTATCTCCAGTTCTCTTGCCCCAGATAGTAAAAGTTTCCATTCGTCTGATCGAAGCCCAGGAATTCATATATATCCTCTGCTCCGCCTTTCTGGCTCAACAGCTTACCATCCGGACTGAACAAATATAATTCATCCTCGTGTGTTGCTATATAATATCTGCCCGCTCCATCTACACCGAGCGCTGATATAAGATTTGCCCAATATCCATTTACATTAAATGTATCAAAATTCTGCTGTTTTTCTGCTCCTGTCTTAAAATTATAACTGTCAATCTCTACCTGACAGGCATAGCTGTATGAATCCGATGAAGCATCTGTATTTCTCTTATAATCTGTGGTCGCAAAATAAACGGCATCTTCATTCATATATGCATCTTCTATATAATATCTGCTGGTATATACTGTTGTATATGTTTCATTTGTCATATCATAAAAGACGATCTCATACTGCTTTGAATTGTCGTATACTTCTTCCCCTACCGTATGCAAAAAAAACATACCATTCTTTTCTGGTACATACACCATGTCATTATACGAAGATGTCTCCCCGATCTTGTCCGCATCCAGCTTCACTGCAGCTGACGCGGCTAACTCTGCTGTATCAGGTTCCGTCTGCTGTATCTCGTTGACAGGCGTCTGTGTTGTTGTCCCGGTCTCCTCACTCGCCTGTACGCCGACCGGTGCCACGAGCAGCCCAAGACCAATCACAACCCCTGCAAGAGCAGTTGTAATTCTGTTCCATTTTCTCATACTCACATACTCCCTTTCATTTTTAACTTATACATAGTATACATTTTATCACGGCTTCCATACTTTACACAATCATAAATATAGAAGAACCACAGACAAAAATCAGGCAGCTCCAAGCTGTATAAATATATCCATTCTTCCGGATGTATATCCATACGAAATACCTGTAACTGCCTGTTTTTTATATTATTAATTATTCTCCGTCAGAACATACTTCTCCTGATAGTCTATCATCTCTTTATAGATTCTCTCACAGTTATTATGATCTCTGTAATAGAAGAAGTCATCGGCACGTTTTACATACTCCGGCTTCATCTTACAGTCGTTCTGCATATACTCGATCAATGTATGGATCAGCTCATCATTATCATGGCAAATTTCCCCAAATGCCATCGTATCATAATGGAAAGTTCCTTCCTCATAATGCTGTGGAATATCTTTATGATGCAGATATACCAACGGCTTTCTCATATAAGCAAAATCGAACTGGATTCCTGAGAAGTCCGTTACCATCAGACTGGACTCACAGAACATATCCTCATAACTCATATCACCAACTGCCGGAACAATATCCACAAAATCATTCTTGTCAAAGTCATCTACCTGTGAGCTTACGATTGGATGCAGAACATACTTGATGCGGTATCCATATTTCTCGGCAGCATCGATCAGACGCTTATCATTGATGAGTGCATTAAACACCTTGAAATATTCTGATTCCTTGAACAGTGGATTGTAATCCCGCTGTTCGCTCTCACTGGTACGAACCGGCATCGCTGCCTGCATTCTCCAGGTCGGGCTGATCATGATCTGCTTCTTTGCACGATCCTTCAATCCATCATATCGTGGCACTCCCGTCAGCTTCAATGCATCATAGCCAACGTAATCGTATACCGGTCGTGACAGATTTTCGATCTCATACTTCGATGCACAGAAATATAATCTGGTATTATCACGAAGTCTGTTCTGTGCGATCGCGATCTTCTGAACTGACATACCATGCTGAACACAGCAGACATGGAAATGCGTCAAATCTCTGATGTAGGATGAATTTGTAAGTGTATATCCGTTAAATGCGTATACTGTTGAGTTCGATATAACCATCATATCCGCATACAGGAATATAAGTCTGTGCTTTAAAGAGTCACGAACCAGTGGCTTGTATCCCTCTTTTTTCAAACGCTTATAATCCGTACTCTTTTTATCGACCAGATAATAATGCTTGATCTTCTTATTCTGCGCACTTGCATATTTGTACAGATATTCGGAAGAATCTCCACCCTTATAGATTTTATCAATATACATCCAGATCGGCTTTCCGGTCATAAATGGTCTGCAGATAAAATACAGGACTCTAAGTAATGCATATTTTCTGGTGTAGTTATTCTTCAACAGCATATCTTTTAACAGCTTCAGTTCTTTAATAAACTTCTGCCGTTTATTGACCTTACGGATGATGATACCCTTTCGTTCCGCTGTCATCATGTATTCTCTGTTATCCCCGAATACCCAATGGCTGCTTCCAAAGGCATTGCAGACACGGCTGAAATGCGATGGATAGCGAATATTGATCGGCTCTAACTGGTTTCCGATCGCTGCTTCACAGAATAACTCAGACTCTGATTTATCCTTGACAGGGATTGACAGATGAAACGAATGTCTCTTACAGATTGCCGCACCAAATGCCTTTGTCAAACCATATCTTTCATTGTACTGAATCTTATATTTCTTATTGTTATAACGGAAATACACTTCATCCACCATCGAATACAAGATTGGATGAACCGTACCGTCAATTTCCAACATGCCGTCTCTGTAATTTATAAACAATATATTTGTGGAAAGACTCATCAAAGAATTAAATAATGTATCTCCGATTCCATAGTAAATCTTTCCGGCAAGGAAGAAGCGTTCAAACTTATAATCTTTTCCGTTTCGAAGGATTCCGTATACCCATTTCATCGTATCACCGGTGATACAATCTACAACCTTATTCCGGTTCAGCATGATATTTTCTTCGATCAGACGAAGCGCCTGTCCGATCAGTTCCAGATATTCTTCACCATGGCCTTCTTCGATCACATGCTTGTTCTTGTTATCCATATTTCCATTAAATCTCGCCATAACGGAATACATGAAATTATACTGGATAAATACCGGAATACTTCCGTATGTCACCTTCATTTCCTGTAAAAACGGCATCCAAAAATCAGTAACTGATTCAAAATACCACTCTCTCATATACAGTCCGCGATAGAATATATTATCGTGTTCTTCATACTCATACGCTGTTAATGTCGCATATGGCAGAAAACATGTCTTCATCGTCTTCGCCATCAATCGAAGCATAAAATCCCGTTCTGCCTCCAGTCCAAGAGCCGGATCAACCGACTGCTTTTTGAATGCTTCTGCACGGATGATCACGCCACCAAATCCAAATGGAAAACAGTCATACTTACTTTTCAGATCAATAATGTAAAAGGATTTGATATCCTCTCCATCCGTAACCTTTTTATAATTACGAAACGCTCCAAATGTCTCATCATGAAACGCCTTTGTTATCATATATGTGTCCATGTCATAGCAGTGAACATTTCCTTTTACAAATACTTCTGCCAGATTCGACGAGATATCATCACCTGCATGTATGATCATAATATAATCACCGGAAGCCTTCTCTGCCATCTTCTGGTGTGCGTCCTGCTCGGATACATACGTTTCTTTATTTACTTTACTTGTAAATGCATGATTGCCGATTCTGGTAATAACATTTTCATACCATGAACGATCGTCCTGTACACGATCTGTATTTAAAATAACCTCCACCTCATAGGAAGCTGTTACCGAGTCTTTTTTACCATTATTATATTTCTTATCAACATGCTTTCCTGCGACTGTAACCTGATTGTCATGCTCCAGACTATAGGATGCCATTTTCTCAAGTGCTTCCACTGTTGTCTGATTTAATTTCTTATCATCCGACAAATAGCAAATAATCGATAATTTCATTTTCATTTCTCCTGCACTTTTCTATTACTTCATACGCATTTAGACTTATGTCAACTTACAAATAGACATACAGTAATATTGTACATAAATTTTACATATAACGCAAGTGCAAGATATTGGCTGTATTCAGCGTTTTTGTAGGTTTGTCAAACATATGTTACACAGATGCCAGATAATCCTTTAGTACCTGATTTGGAGATTTCCATCCTAATGGACGCATAGGAAAGTTGTTATAATCCCTGCGATTATACACTTTCAACTGTTTGGCAAAGTCCTCAAAAGAATAAAAAGTATGAGTTGCATAAAAACGCTCATTATCCTTTCGGTGGCTTCTTTCAACTTTCCCGTTATGTCGTGGTGTAAAGGGTCGTATAACTTTATGGCGAATCCCATGCTGCTTCAGATGCACCTGAAATAGTGTGGGTTTATCACGGTGAGTGGTAAAACGATTTGTAAATTCTGCTCCATTATCAGTTTGGATACATTGAATGGGTAACGGAAAGGCTTTCACCAGATGCTCTATAAACATAGCAGAAGAATACGTGTTGTGTTCTTCAAAAGCCTCTACGAAACGCCATCTGGAATACTCGTCAATGGCAGTATACTGAAAGAATTGTTTGCCGATGACCTTGGGGTTTTTGAGGCATGCAGAAGGAACAAATTTTACATCAACCTGTATGCGTTGTCCCGGATAATCCATCTGTTCGTAAGGCTTTGGAATATATTTAGGATTTGGCGGATGAACTGCCATAATTCCCTGCTTACGGAGAAATCTGTATAGTCCAGGGATGGAACGGGAGTAACCACGCTGCTTGAGTTTAACCCAAAAGACAACAAGACCGGCATTGGGATTGCGTCTGCGCATATCAAAGATCAGCTTGATCTCTTCAGGGGTATGTTGGTTTGGATGATGATGGGGTCTGCGAGAGCGGTCACGAAGGGACTCAATAGAACCATCATAACGTCGTTTCCAACGATAAATGTATTGACGGTTGGTTTTATATTTGATAGCAGCTTTGGTGACACCAAACCTTTCAGCGTATTTGATTAAGGATAGACGATACCGCATATCTTGTGTTATAGTAGCCATAGCAGAGAACTCCTTTTTTGTTTTTTTGTTGTGGTGACTAAAATATAACACAAAAGAAGCATCTCTGCTTTTTTTATATTCAGTTGTAACACATGTATTGTAATCCTACAAAGATATTGGCTGTATTCAGCGTTTTAATCTTATATTCATTATTCTCTTGATTTCATTTATGATCTGTGCTATAAAGTAAACAGTGTTTACCATTTGAGCAAAAAGGAGTGAGAACAATCCGAGAAAGTACAAAAGCAACAAGAGAAGCCATCCTTACAAGTGCCAGAGAAATCTTTTTGGAATATGGTTATCAGGATGCTTCAATGCGAAAAATTGCAGCACGGGCAGGTATAACCCCGGGAGCGATCTATAAGCACTTCTCCGGTAAGGAGGATATGTTTGAAGAGATTTTTGCTGAAAGTGGCAATAAACTTATGCAACTCACAGAATCCATGTTAAATATAGATTTTTCTGCCATGTCTGATGACCAGCTGATTCAGATCTTATATTCACGAATATCGGTCCGCACCTTCGAACTGTTAGAAGGTGACATGCAGTTATTTCATATGCTGCTGAAAAATGATTCAGGTACATATCTGAACCGTTTTCGTAAAATCTATATCGACCGCTGCGTCCCATTCAGCCTGCAGTATTATTCAGAATTATACAGACGCGGGCTGGCATCAAATATGTTATCGGAGAAAACGATATACATGCTCTCATCTTCCGAATTCTCTATGGTCTGCGATTTAATCGCAGATGATGACTGTAAGAACGGAATCACATCTGAGAGCAAACAGGCATTTTTAGAGGCAATGAATATTCTGCTTCACGGACTGGAAGCGGAACTTGGAATAAGAAAACAGGAGGACCCAGAACATGGAAAAAATTAAGATTGAAAAAGGAACCGTACAGGAAACACTGTTGATTCCTCTGTATGGAAGAAAATATGCTATGGATCTCTATCCGGATCTCTTCATGGATCATGACTGCCAGGCGCTTTTCAATAGAATTGATTTTACAGTTCCGGACAATATGAAAGGTATGCTGGGAAATATCGGCTGCATTATGGGTGCGACCAGACAATATGATATGGCAAGCGCCTGTCGTGCTTATCTGAATGCACACCCAAATGCCTGTGTTGTAAACCTCGGCTGTGGCCTTGACACCACATTCCACCAGGTCGATAACGGAAAGGTCAAAGGCTACAATCTGGATTTTCCGGATACCATTGCGATCCGGAACGAGCTGCTCGGCAACCATGAACGGGAGTTCAACATTGCCTGTGATCTGAACGATATATCCTGGTTCGATCAGATCGATTTCCACCCTGAAGATGGCATCGTATTCTTTGCATCCGGCGTATTCTACTACTTTAAAAAGGCCGATGTGGAAAAGCTGTTTACCGCCATGGCAGAACATTTCATCGGTGGAAAACTGGTCTTTGATGCAACGAAGAAAAAAGGACTGAAAAGTATGCTGAAGACCTGGTTAAAGGGCTTTGAAATGAAAGATATCAATGTGTACTTCAGCGTAGACGATGTACATACTTTAAAGGAATGGAGTGGTCATATCTCATCTGCAGTGAGCAACCCATATCTGACAGGTTACCGTCCGCTGGACAAGCGCTATGGTTTTATTACAAATATAGTTTTCCGTTATCTGGATCGATCAAAAATGTGCCAGATCATCGAATTGGAATTTGACTAAAAAATATGGAGGCATCTCGATATGGAATATGGATTCACTCAGAAATTATTTGGATATTTCTATCACAACTCCTGTATGAAGCAGGCAGCAAAACAACAACTGGATATTGATAAAGAAGCAATCAAGCAGGAATATGTATCTATTATCAAAAATGCAAAGGGCATCGGCAAATCCAGACTTATGAGCTCCTATTGCATGGGCGCATATTTTATTGCCTTGAATCGTAAGACATCCCTGTCACCGGAAGTCTGCTATGAGCTGTACAAGAACGGCTTATCTGCCAACAAGCTGTTTCATATAGCGGTTGGAAATGCCGACAGCTATCTTGATAAAAAGAAGATGCCGGGCAGACTGAAATGGTCAGCAGATTCTCATTTGCGCCGATATGAAAATGACTGGGTCGTTGATATCATTGAGGGAACTCCTCAAGATGATTTTGAACTTGGCTACGACTATCATACCTGCGGTATCTGTAATCTCTGTCGGGATGAAGGATGCTTTGAACTGGCGAAATATCTCTGTCGGATGGACTATGTTCTCGCGGATATGATGCAAATGAAACTCACCCGGACGAAGACGATCGCTGAGGGCGCAGATCTCTGCGATTTCAGATACAGTAGAAAATAAATCGAAAAACGATATGTACAAATTAGCATAATCTGTCAAAAAATACAGTCGGTCATCCGTGCAAAAAGGATGCAGAATTGATTCATTTCTTATGCTTTTTTGAGTGCCTTTCTATGCAGTGCAGTTATAGACTTAACAGCAGTTACAAAGGAGGACACATTATGTTACATATATTCGGAAGTACGGTAAAGAAAAGAACTGTCATATCACTTGCCGTCCTTTACATAGTATTATTAATGATTGTAATCATCGCAGGAAAGATTAAGAAAATGAAATTGTCTTCAGAAAATATATCTGCTCCCACTACCGGCAGCGATGAAGTCACCGAACTGTCAGCACAGGCAGTACAAACTTCAACCCGGAGATCAGATAATAATTCAGAATCATCCGATCTTGATACTCAGGCAGTTCTTCAAACACTTGCTTCTGCTACAGAGGCGGAAAATAATGGGCTCTTAACTCTGGTCAATATGTCTCACACATTACCATCTGACTGGAGCGTAGATCTGGTACAGCTCCGAAATGGTCAATCCATTGACCGCCGTGCATATGATGGCTTACAGGCTATGATGGATGATGCCAGAGCCGAAGGTCTTGATCCACTTATCTGTTCGTCTTACCGGACACAGGAAAAGCAGGAACAGCTCTACACGAATAAATACAATTCTTATATCGAACAGGGCTATAGCAGTGATGATGCAAAAGCCTATGCCGCTACCTGGGTCGCCTATCCCGGAACCAGCGAACACCAGCTCGGACTTACCGTTGATATCTGTTCTGTCAGCAACCAGAATCTGGATGATTCACAGGGAGACACCGCTACCCAGCAATGGCTCATGGCAAACTGCTACAAATATGGTTTCATTCTCCGCTATCCTTCTGATAAATCCGATATTACAGGGATCTCTTATGAGCCATGGCACTACCGCTATGTTGGTAAAAATGTGGCACAGGAAATCCACGATAAAGGAATTTGCCTGGAGGAATATCTGGAAATACAGCAATAAATATAAAAAACTGTTCCTTGGTTTTACATTTATATTAGAAAATCCAGATACGGCATTTCTGCCATATCTGGATTTTCTACTAAAATATACATGTTACCTGTTCTGCCTATGTCTTTATTCTATGATTGCCTTAATCTCAGCTTCACTCATTTCGGTTACATCCATGATCTGCTCTAAGGAATAGCCTTTCTTATGCATTTTCAGGATAATATCAGCTCTTTCTTCAGATTTTCCTTCTAATCTTCCTTCAGACCTTCCAATGGCCTTGCCTCGTGCCTCGCCTATTTTTTCGCCTTCTGCTCTGCCAGCAATCATTCCCGCGGCTTCGCCCTTTACACATCCCATTTCTTCTACGCCTTCACTCAGATTGCACATGATCTTCACCTCTTCCCTTATACTGTGTCTGTCTACCGGTATGTCATACTCCTGTTTTATAAGCTTCAATTTTTGTTCTGCCGTCATTGTCTGCGACGCTTCCAGATTGATGATCATTTTTGCCAGTCCGTCCCGCATCCGTACATAGAAAATGATGTCAAAATACACCTTTCCCTCATCGATCTCGGAACTTTCTGTATTCAGCCCGACAATCCGTTCACCGGTTCCGGCATCTACCATTTCTTTGTTCGTTAATCCGGGTTCTACCGGAACCTGGCTGATATACGGTTCGCCCTCGATCAGCGAAGCGACCGTCTCTGCATCCATGCCTTTAAATTCATCGACTACCCGTATCAGTATATGCGCCAGTATGATCTTCTGTCCAAGCAGCCGCTTGGCGCTGGCATCATACTGTACTTTCTGATATGTCGCATCAGCGGAATATACTAATTCATTATCCATGTTCCATCTCCTTTCCTGACAGAACAGAATAACATGCGTATTTTTTTACTTAGTATATTGCCGCCATCTCTCCATGTTTGATGATAACGGATATCCGAGGGGAAAACAAGTTTAACCATAAAAAATCCGGATACAGTATCTCATATCATATAAAATATAACAAAACCCCTGCCTGCTATAGATTCATATATTTCTCATATCCATAACAGGCAAGGAGTTTATAAATTCAGTTCCTTATTATTTTATCTTCCATGTCTTTACATATCCGATGGATTTCTTTTTCAACTGTTTCTTTAAAGCAATCTTTGCTTTCTTTGTGCCTTTCACAGTAATGGTTGCTTTCTTATTAATGCCCTTGAATGCATTCTTACTGATGGTCTTCAGCTTTCCAGCCGTAACGGTGATCTTCTTCAGGTTCTTGCAACCAGAGAATGCTTCTTTACCGATCTTCGTTACATTGCTTCCGATTGTAACTGTTGTCAACTTCTTGTTACCCTTGAATACTTTATCGGAAACCGCAGTTACTTTATAAGTAACACCTTTCACTTTTACAGTTGCAGGAATGGTAAGTTTCTTGGCTTTCTTGTCGACAAAAAAGGCGCCGGAAATTAAGAGGAAACAAATTTATGTACAATGAAAATAAAAACAATAATATCATGACCACATCAGAATATAACAGGTCAAAGTCTTCTATTACAAATATTAAACAGCTTTTCCCATCCCGAACCAACGATGAATATCTATTAGAATTAAAGAAGAATCCATCCATTTACCGGACATATCTGAACTGGCCTGACAAATGGAAATCGCGCTTTCTCGAATTCATGGAAGGGAAGAAAAGTCTGCCTTGAACCTATGATCCATTTTTTAAGAAACTATCAGAGTAAAAGGGGAAAAGGGAAGTACATTCACCTATCAGGATCTGAAAACCGTTTATACGATCGTAATGTTTGAAAACAGCCCGAATGAATGTAAGACTGCCGACCTGGCTGACATTTATCTGCATCATGGAAAAACAGCATTTGATACCGGGATCAATCTTCGTCTTCTACAGGAATACTATGTCGTTGCCCTTGACGTCTTCCGAAAAAGTAAGTATTCTAAAGATATCAACGAACTTAACGCATGGTTATCCCTGTTAACAGCAACTACCATGGATGACCTTGCAGCACTGATATCCGACTATCCATGGATGGAAACTATCTGCACAGATATGTCTGAGTATCTGTATCACCCGGAGGAGGTTGTTACCATGTTTTCTGAAGCATTACGAAAATTGGATGAGAATACAGTCAACTACATGATCGATGAATTGAAAAAAGAACGGGATGAAGCCATCGCTGAAAAGAATGCAGCAGTATCTAAAATTAATGCTACCTTATCTGAAAAAAATGATGAGATTGCAAGATTAAAGGCTCAACTTGCTGAACGAAACAAATAAAATCTTATTTATATATAATAACAAGCAGAAAACTCCTGATATTATATTTGTTATGTAGCAAACCTATCCGAGTGCCGGTTCTTAGGCAGCGTCCCTTGCTGCCTTACGTACCGTTGCACCGAGGATAGAGCGCAAGCGTTTTGCGTAATAACAATGTATAATATCAGGAGTTTTCGTCCGTCTGCATCACTCAAATTGATGCTCTTTATAGTGATGGGCTTCCTCCAGCATCATATCCTTAACCTTCATGAGTCGCACCTGCGTGCTTCGCTCATTCTCATCAAGCTTCATACTGATATATCGGATGCCCTCCTTTGTCTCAGGAATGATAACATGCTCCAGTGCATTTACACGTCGTCTGGTCTTTTCGATCTCCGATGCCAGAAGCTGACAGGATTTCTCGATCTCCGCCAGTTTCAGCATATCCGGAAGAATATCAGCAAGTGACTTTACTGCATCATCCAGATCACCGGAGGTAAATGCAAAACCGTAAGAATAGATATCATTCTCATCCGCACTTTTTGTTGTATATTCAAATACCGGAATATCTACACTCATAACATTTCGATCCTTGCAGGTAAGCTGGACTTCCTGTTTCGGTGCCATCAGTGCCGTATGAAGGATCTGTTCAGACATGCCGGCTTTTGCTATGACAAAATTCGTATTGGCGGCCTTGATACCGACCTCAACCTTCTCTCGAAGCGCCATATTCTCTCTTGCCATATCAAGGAACTGCCGCATCAGCTCATCTCGTTTATCTTTTAACAACTTATGGCCTCTGGTTGCCGTAACAAGCTTCTTCTTTAAACGAGTCAATTCCATTCTGGTAGGATTTACCTGTGTAGCTGCCATTTTTGCCTCCTTATAAAGTCAACTCGAAGCGCTCCACCTCGCCTAACGGCTCGTAGCGCTCTTCCGTTTATTAACTCAAAGCGCTTCACCTCGCCTGACGGCTCGTAGCGCTCTTCCGTTTATTAACTCGAAGCGCTCCACCTCGCCTGTCGGCTCGGTGGGTTCTGTCGAACCATGCTCGTATCCTTGCAAATCGTCTGCTATGAGCAAGCTCAAGCATCCCATTTGCAAGTCTACTCACGCGCTTCTCGTTACTTTCCATAATACATATCTAACCACTTATCATCGATACGTTTCAGTTCTGCTCGAGGCAGGATCGATAACAGCTTCCAGCCGATGTTTAATGTTTCTTCGATACTTCTGTCTGTCTCATAACCCTGAGATACATATTCCTTTTCAAATGCTTCTGCAAACTTTGCATATAAAATATCGATATCCGACAATGCTGATTCACCAAGGATCGTCATAAGCTCCTTCGCATCCTTACCACGGGAATATGCCGCAAATAACTGGTTCATGGTGCTGGAATGATCTCCTCTTGTCTTTCCCTCACCGGTACCCTTATCCTTCAGACGTGACAGGGATGGAAGTACATCGATCGGTGGTGTTACACCCTTTCTGTAAAGCTCACGGCTTAAAATGATCTGTCCCTCTGTGATATATCCTGTTAAGTCAGGGATTGGATGTGTCTTATCATCCTCAGGCATGGTAAGGATCGGGATCATTGTGATACTACCGTTCTTGCCACGCTGTCTTCCTGCTCTTTCATATAAGGTTGCAAGGTCTGTATACATGTATCCGGGATATCCACGACGACCCGGAACCTCTTTTCGGGCTGCAGATACTTCTCGTAACGCATCTGCATAGTTTGTGATATCCGTCAGGATAACCAATACATGCATGTTCTTTTCAAATGCAAGATATTCCGCAGCGGTCAGTGCCATACGAGGGGTAGCGATACGCTCAACCGCAGGGTCATTTGCAAGGTTGATGAACAGTACAGTTCTGTCGATCGCGCCTGTCTCCTTGAAGCTCTCCGTGAAGAAGTTCGCTTCTTCGAAGGTGATACCCATAGCTGCAAATACTACGGCGAATGGTTCATCTGTTCCACGTACCTTAGCCTGTCTTGCGATCTGGGCTGCTAGCTTCGAATGTGGAAGTCCTGATGCTGAGAAGATCGGCAGCTTCTGTCCTCTTACCAGTGTATTTAATCCATCAATAGCAGAGATACCTGTCTGGATAAATTCCGATGGGTAATTTCTGGCTGCCGGATTCATTGGCAGACCATTGATATCTCTTCTCTCCTCCGGAAGGATATCCGGTCCTTTATCGATCGGTCTTCCCAGTCCGTCAAATACACGGCCAAGCATATCTTCTGATACGCCAAGCTCCATGCTTCGTCCAAGGAATCTTACTTTACTGTTTGAAAGGTTAATACCTGTTGAATTCTCAAATAACTGTACCAGTGCATCTTCACCATTGATCTCAAGAACCTTGCATCGTCTGACTTCGCCACTTGCAAGCTCGATCTCACCAAGTTCATCATAGGTGACATTTTCTACACCATGTACCAGCATCAGAGGTCCTGCAACTTCCTGTATGGTTCTATATTCTTTTGGCATGTGCTTAGTCCTCCTTTGCTATGGCTGCTTCCAGTTCCTGATGAAGTGCCTTTATGATCTTGTCATATTCTGCTTCCACATCTTCCGGATGTGTATATTTGAAACGTCCGATTTTCTCACGAACCTCCATGTTCAGAATATTCTTTATAGTTGCACCACTCTTCAAGGCCTCTGATGATTCCTCATAGAATGCCAGCACAAGTTCCATCATGCGGAACTGCTTATCCAGTGGTGTATAGGTGTCGATCTCATGGAATGAGTTCTGATGCAGGAAGTCCTCACGGATAGATCTGGCTGCTTCCATCTTCAGACGGTCGCCTGCAGATAAGGCATCCATACCAACCATCTTAACGATCTCGTCAAGCTCTGCTTCTTCCTGTAATAATGTCATAAGCTTCTGACGATCTTCCATCCAGTGCTCATTGACATTTTCCTCAAACCATTTTCCCATGTTATCTACATACAGCGAATAACTGGTCAGCCAGTTGATCGCCGGGAAATGTCTCTTATAAGCCAGTGCGGAATCCAGTCCCCAGAATACCTTAACGATACGAAGGGTTGCCTGTGATACCGGCTCTGAAATATCACCACCGGGAGGTGATACGGCTCCGATTACGGATAAGGCTCCGGTTCTTCCTTCCGAACCAAGTGTCTTAACCATACCGGCACGCTCATAGAACTGTGCCAGACGGCTTCCTAGATATGCAGGATAACCTTCCTCACCGGGCATCTCCTGTAAACGTCCTGACATTTCTCGAAGTGCTTCTGCCCATCTGGAAGTAGAGTCAGCCATCAGCGCAACGGAATATCCCATATCACGGAAATATTCTGCGATCGTAATACCGGTGTAAATAGAAGCCTCTCTGGCTGCAACCGGCATATCCGATGTATTTGCGATCAGAACGGTTCTCTCCATCAGGGAGTATCCTGTCTTCGGATCCTTCAGTTCAGGAAACTCGTTTAATACGTCTGTCATCTCGTTTCCACGTTCACCACATCCAATGTATACAACGATATCGGCTTCTGCCCATTTTGCAAGCTGATGCTGGATAACGGTCTTTCCACTACCGAATGGTCCGGGAACTGCTGCTACACCACCCTTTGCGATCGGGAAGAATGCATCGACAACTCGCTGTCCTGTGATAAGCGGCATAACCGGCGGAATCTTCTCTGCATAAGGACGACCCTTACGAACCGGCCATTTCTGCATCAGTGTCAGTTTCTTATCACCCTTTGCTGTCTCGATCACACATACAGTTTCTTCTACTGTGAAATCTCCGCTCTTGATCTCTTTTACAGTTCCTTCTATACCATATGGAACCATGATCTTCTGAGTTACGACAACTGTCTCCTGTACGGTTCCGATCACATCTCCAGCCTCTACCTTGTCCCCTGCCTTAACGCATGGAACAAATGGCCATTTGATGTCTCTCTTTAATGATGGAACTTCAACGCCTCGCTGCAAATTATTTCCACAGATTTTCATGATATCATCCAAAGGTCTCTGGATACCGTCATAGATACTGCTGATCAGTCCCGGTCCAAGTTCTACGGACAGCGGCATTCCGGTTGACTCTACCGGTGCACCCGGTCCAAGTCCTGATGTCTCTTCGTAAACCTGAACAGATGCCTGATCTCCATGCATCTCTATGATCTCGCCGATCAATCGGCTCTCACTTACTCTGACAACGTCATACATATTCGCGTCACGCATTCCCTCTGCGATAACAAGAGGTCCTGCAACTTTTTTTATCTTACCTGTTGCCACGTTTTCTGGTCACGCTCCTTCCTAGTTTTCACTGAACAGAATGTCCGAACCGACTGCCTGTTCTACGGATTTCTTTACTCCATTTATACCCGCGGATGTATTACCGGAAACTCCTGGAATCAGGATGATCGCCGGAAGCATCTGCGTCTTATATCTCTCTATCTCTTTCTTGATCTGCTCTGCCATGCTCTCTGTTACATAGATAACGGCATATCCACTTTCTGCCAGTCTTCTGAGCTGTGTACTGCCCTGTTCTGCATCGGATACCGGGAAGGTCTCAAGTCCCAGAGTCGCAAAGCCATAGATGCTGTCATATTCACCTAATACTGCAATTCTATACATACATTTCCCTTACCCTTTCCCTGATCGCATCATCCGGCAGATGATTTAACTTTCCGGTCAGGATGATCCTGACTGTCTTAATCTCATTCTGCCTTGCAAGTACATAAGCAACAAGTGGTCCGATCGTAAATGAATTATATTTCTGTGGCCGGATCGCCTCTATGATCCGGTTGTCGCACCAGCGTTCAAATGCGGATGAACTGTCTGATAATGCCGCAGCTCCACCGGAATACGGTGTTTCTTCCAGATATTTGATCACATCCGGCATGCCGGAAAGTGCTGCCCGCATCAGCCGTTCCACATTGAGCGTCTGACATTCCTCCATCGCACGTCTCATAAAATCCAGTCCTTTTTCTGTCTTTACAGAACGGACTGCGATCTTGATATTTGCAACTGCCACAACTGTCTCTGCATATTCTTTTAATAATGCATCTCCATTCTTCTCCGCTGCCGCAAGCATTGCTCGCATGGCTGCCCGGTCGATGATAACATCACACATCTGACCATCTCCGGTATGCACCAGACACTCATATGCCTCTAATGCGCATTCCCGCATAGATTCCGGTAATGACTGGAAATCTTTATTTTTAATGATCTCGACTAATGCTTCACCCGAAACAGATGCATTGTCATAAAATACATTTGCCTGAACTTCTCCGTCTACAACGGTTTTGATCGCTGCCTTCAGATTATGGAAACTATCCTGGATCAACAATACGTCAAATACTGTCTGATCGGATACCATCTCCTTGACCAGTGTCCATGTTTTTTCCAGTTCCCTGTTCAAAATGGTCTCTGCATCCTGCACTCCGGCTTCTGTATCACCCCAGCCTTTTTCACCTAAGAACTGAAGGCAGTCCGCATATGTTTTCTGGGCAATCAACTGCTCGATCACAGCCTGTGAAAACAGGGACATCTCAAGTGCCCGGATTCTGGCAACAGCATATATATATTTGTCTGCCATTTTTCTACCTCCCTTATGTGAATAACAGGGAATTTAATTTGTCTGCCATTTCTTCTTTCTGCGCATGGAACATGGCAGCTAATGAACAATTCTCCTCGATACCGCCATAGATCAGGATAAATCCTCCGTCTATATCACTGGCTTTATCTGCGAGCGTCAAATCTCCTCCATGTGCTTTTGCTATCTCTGATACCCGTTTTGCAAATCCTGCCGGAAGCCGCTCCATATCTTTGGCTGAGAAGCTGATCTGTCCACTCTTCGGCTGTACTGCATTTCCGATCATACGCTCCATCATATGGAAATATCTGTCAACTTCCATATCGATCATTCCGTTATAGGCTTTACCTATCACTTCATTGATGATCTCCTGCTTTGCCTTTAAGACTGTCTGGCGTTTCTTCAGGTCGGCAGAGGATTGTGCCCTTGCCATTCCGTCCGCTTTTACATGGCTGACCTTTTCAGCTGAACCCGCCTTGATCTTATCTGCTTCCACCTTTGCATCTTCTATAATCTGATCTGCCTTTTTCTGTGCATCTTCAAGGATCATATCGGATTGAGTGTTTGCTTCTTCCAGAATCTGTTCAACGATCTTCTCTAATCCTGTCATACAAATCCTCCTGTACTACTTGTTCAATCATGTTTCAAATCTGCGCCTGTTTTATACCGGTACACCATTAATTGCAAGAATTGATACGAGCAGAGCAAGGATTGCATATGTCTCTACCATTGCAGGGAAAAGCATTGCTTTACCGAACTGATCCGGTTTCTTTGCTACAATACCAACTGCTGATACAGCGGTTTTTCCCTGATGCATAGCGGATACAAGACCAACTAATGCGATTGGAAGACATGCTGCAAGGATCAGTAATCCGGTCGCTGTTGAAAGCTCTGCAGGAGCACCATTTAAAATACCAATCTTTGATAAAGCGATGAATCCTACCAGCAGTCCATAGATACCCTGTGTACCGGGAAGAAGCTGGATGATAAGAACCTTTGCGAATTTGCTTGGATCTTCACTTACTACACCTGATGCAGCCTGACCTGCGATACCTACACCGTAAGCAGATCCCATACCTGCCAAAATAACTGCTAATGCAGCTCCTGTTAAAGCTAAAACTGTACCCATTGTCATATTGATTATTCCTCCTTAATTTCCGGTTTACAGGTTTTCATGCCTGCATTCCCTATATCTATATATTTTGTATTTTCTTTAAATGGATGGAACGCTTCTCCGCCACCCTCATAAAACTTACCAAAGAATTCTACATACTGAAGTCGGCATGTATGAACATAAGCACCTAACATATTGATTGCAAGGTTAAATGTATGTCCGATGATGAATACCAGAATGAATACGATCGCGCCCAATATTCCATCTCCTACCATACTTCCCATCTGGTTGATAACCTGTGCGATAACACCGGTCGCAAGTCCCAGTGCAAGCAGTCTGGAATAAGATAACAGATCAGACAGCCAGCCTGTGATATTGTAAATGTCATACAAACCAAGTGCCAGTCGGAGCACCGGATTCTTATGACTTCTGCCGGACATCACAACGATGATCGCTGCACCTAAGATCGTAATGACATAGCTGAAGGTCTTAAGTCCATCTGAAAAATGGAAGCTTACCTGTGCGATCGATGCAAATAAACTGGTTGGCATCAGCATCAGTACCAGACCGATGATGAGCAGATACCAGGATATAACATCTGAGAAGAAGCCTACAAAATCTTTCTTCTTTAAACACATATAACCTTTTAACGCCAAACCGCCGAACAGATGGATCAATCCAAATAACAGGGAGAAGATCAGCATCTTCATCGGGTTGTCAAGCGGTGCAAACCATACCGGTGCGATCGTGATCTCATGATGGAAGAAGGTTCGTGATACGACTGCTACCACATCTCCAAAATATCCTCCAAACAAGATACCCCATATCAATGTCGATATACCGCAATATTCAAATAATGTCAGCGACTTCTTCATGCCATCTCCCATCTTCGGGAACTTCCGAAGCAGGATGAAACATGCAAGGAATATAATAAGTCCATATGCCGCATCCGATAACATCAATCCGAAGAAGAATACATAGAATAAACTCATCGGTGTCGTCGGATCCATCTCGCCTCTGGCAGGAAGTCCATAGGATTCCAGGATTCCTTCTGCCGATGCAAATGGCATCTTATTACTTAACTGTACCGGTGCCGGTTCATCCTCAGGTATCTCGCCGGTCTCGACCATCAACACGAAATTCTGATTCAGTTCTTCTTTTACCTTTTCCTCATCCCGTTCCAGCACATAACCGGTTATGATAAATGTGCTGTTCGACTGAAGCAGGGTTCCAAGCACCTGATATTTCTCAGCTCTGATCTTGTAATAATCGGATAAGGTCTTAAGTGCCTGCCTGCTTTCTGCAAATCCGGCAATCTGTTTTTTCAGATCCTCGATCTCATCCTCATACCCCTCTATCGTGAGTCGGTATTTCTTGATCTTATTCTCCGGCGTCCGTTTTGAAAAATACGACATCCGGGTAAATCCTTCTGCCCTTAAGGCTTCTTCCAGTCTTTCCGTCTCTGTTTTCAAACATACCACAAATATACATGTCTGATCTTTATCAGAAGATATCACCGTGATCTCATGAGCTGATAACTCCGGCTGCCTTTTTGCAACCAGTTCTTCTATCATATTCTCTGTAAGACCGGGTCCTAAGCTTCCCATGATCACATCTGTATGTTCGGTTCCGGTCGTATTGATCGGAACATCCATATTGATCCACGGTTTCAGTCCATCGATCGCAAGTTGACATTTGGCAATCTCTGCTTTACAGTTTCCAATCTTCTTATCCTTTTCCCGGATCTTCTGCACGATCATATTATAATCATGCCGATTCTCAACAATATCTTTATATACAGAATCGTCTACATCAGCTTTGCCTGCAAGTGCCTGCAGCATCGATGTCTTTTCCGGTGCATATCTGCCAAGGATCTCTAAAGCTTCGTCGGTATTCTGGACTCGTTTTTCATATTTGGAACGCTGACTGGTTGTGTTGATCTTCTTAAATACATCCGTCTCATCCCCACCGGCCCGGATCTCCAAAGCTCCCATGGACTGGAGTTTCTCCAATATGGCTTTTCTGTCTTTCTTCATGGCGCATATGTCAATCTTTTTTATAGCCAATACCGCCATAATGATTACCTCCCTTCTGCATCCTGATATTCAAGCATTTACAATAGCTGCTTGATCACAAGCTCTACGGCTTCACCCTCTCGCTCGGATGCACGTTTTTTTAAGGAAGCAATCTCGTCGGATGCTTCTTTCAAAGCTTTTTCTGCAAGATCAGTTTCCAGTTTCTTCTGGTCGACCGCGATAGCCGCCAGATCTGTTTTAGAACCTGCATTTGCATCTACGATCATCGCATTTGCCTTTTCCTTTGCTTCCGCCTGAATTGCTTCTGCTTTTTTACCGGCTTCTTTTACGATCTCGGCTGCCTTTGCTTCTGCATCTTCTAATGTCTTCATGGCTTCCTGTAGCATAATTTCTCCCTCCGTAATTATTAATCTCGGCATGAAATGCCGCTCTGCTAATATTTTATTATGTTAGTGTGCTCTTTTCAAGCAATATTTATCTTCTTTTATAGATTTTTCATCAAAAGATCATGAAATTTTACTGGTTTTTAAGGCATTTTTGACAAACAATACAAACTGTCAAATTTAGTTTAACCATTTTTCACGTCATTTTGCACAATTTTAAGGTAAAAATACAAAGACCGGATGAGGGCATCTATATCTTTATTTCGCAGAACACTCTCGCTCTGTTTTACACGTAGCGGTTCTAAGCTCACTGCTTACGCAGTTCACTAAGTACCGACGTGTAAAAATGTCTGCTACATAAAATATAGATGCCCTCATCCGGTCTTTTGTATTTTTATTCTACCACATTACCAGTATCAACTCGCCTGTCGGCTCAAACAAGCACTCGCATTTGCTGGTATATGCAGTTCATATCGAAATCCTCGATAATGTCTTCTGACTGCGGTCTTATTATATGATTGTTGTTATTTTACATACATTAAATCCCAATGCAAAAAACATCATCTATCAGGGCAGGATATATATACTTTATGTAGCAGACCTTTTCACACGTAACGGTTCTAAGCTCACTGCTTACACAGTTCACTAAGTACCGACGTGTGAAAAGGTCTGCTACATAAAGTATATACATTCCACCCTGATAGATGATGTTTTTCTTACTACTTATAATCTTCTATAAATTACATATCCCTTATCCGCAAATGTTCCAGTGCTAACTCGCCTGTCGGCCCAGACCGGCACTCACATTTGCTGGCATATGCAGTTTATAGTATTTTTCCTTACTCTTCAATCATCTTGATTCTTCTGATATGACGTTCGTCATTTGAGAATGGTGTATCAAGGAAGGTGTCAACAATCTTGAGTGCCAGTCCCGGTCCGGTTACACGGGCACCCATTGCAAGGATATTGGCATCGTTATGCTCTCTTGTCGCCTGTGCACTGAAGCAATCGCCACAAAGTGCCGCACGGATTCCCGGTACTTTATTTGCTGTAATAGAGATTCCGATTCCTGTTCCGCAGATCAGGATTCCTCGCTCACATTCTCCGTCTGCTACTGCATGTGCAACTTTCTTTGCATATACCGGATAATCAACGGATTCCTCGCTGTAGCATCCGTAATTCTTGTATTCCAGTCCTCTTTCTTCCAGATGCTTGATCACATCCTGCATTAATCCGTATCCACCATGGTCACATCCAAGTGCTATCATATTCTTTGTCCTGCCTTTCTTGTTTTCAAAATCTTTTCGGGTGGTTGTCACCCAACCCGTTTTTTCTATGTTAACTTTTTTCATTATATCGTGAGCATAGCTCACTCAATGCATTCCGTAAAATCAGCATCCTTGCAAGCAAATAATTTTGCATTCATTATATCATGTGCTTCGCACATTCTATGCATTCCGCAAAATCAACATCCTTGCGAGCAAATAATTTTGCGTTCATTATATCATGTGCTTCGCACATTCTATGCATTCCGCAAAATCAGCATCCTTGCGAGCAAATAATTTTGCGTTCATTATATCACACCGATATAATTCTATGTCCTGCTGCTTTGATCAGTCGGTTCATGATCGCATATCCCATATCACCTTCCCGGAAGGATTCACTGTAAATATAGTCTGCGCCGATATCATCACACAAACGAAGCAGCCGGTACAGGGATGAAGATACCGTAATTTCATTCTTTTTGCTTCCCGCATCAAGGACATTTTCACAGGAATATAAATCCGTATTTTCTGTATCACACAGAACTGCCGTCTTATATCCTTCTGCCTGCTTACAAGCAACCAGCTCTGCAATCTTTGCGGCAACCTTTTCCCGCTCACCCTCTACGATCGTGAGTTTTCCCTTCGGTGCATAATGTGTGTATTTCATACCCGGAGCTTTTGGTCTGACCTTCATATCCACGCTTTCCAGTGCCGGATCGATCATGACATCTCCTAAGATATTCTTGATCATATCCGCTGAGATATAACCCGGACGTAAAATTGTCGGACGATCGCCTGTCACATCTACGATCGTGGACTCAATTCCGATTCCAACCGGTCCGCCATCTAAGATCATATCAATCCTGCCGGACAGATCTTCCTCTACATGTGCTGCTGTTGTCGGTGATGGTCTTCCGGACAGATTTGCACTCGGTGCTGCAATATACACGCCTGAATCTTTGATCAGCTTCATAGCTGCCGGATGTGATGGCATACGGATCGCTACCGTTTCCAAACCGCCGGTTGTCTCATGCGGTACAATGTCTTTCTTTTTGAAAATGATCGTCAGTGGACCCGGCCAGAACGCTTCCATCAGCATCTGTGCCTGTGTGGATACCTCTGCCACCAACTCCCATACACTTGCCGTATCAGCAATATGTACGATCAACGGATTATCCGATGGTCTTCCCTTGGCACTGTAAATTTTTTCGGATGCCTTTGGATTTAACGCATCTCCACCTAGTCCATATACGGTTTCTGTCGGAAATGCAACCAGTCCACCACTTTTTAATATATCCGAAGCCTTCCGGAATAATTCTTCGTTTTCCAGATCAGCTTTCGCTACTATGGTTTTCATTTTAATTACCAGCCTTACCTGTATAGTCAGGCACATCGCCTGCCAGTCTCATTTTAGCCTTATCCCCTCACAGTGTCAACCTGTGAAAAAGAGCTTCCCGAATCATGGGTATAATCTCTATATTCTCACACTTATACCCTCTATTATATGCTACCATTGGGTATCGCACCTGTTTTTTCGTCTTCATACCAAATTTATTTAGCTTCGTCGGGTATTTTCCCCCAACATTCTTCCTAATACCCTCATCTAGCCTGCCTTGTGGGTATCGTGCGCTCATTTTCCATTCTATACCCATATCTAGCCTGCCTTGTGGGTATCGTGCGCTTATACCCTATCCCATACCCATATCTAGCCTGCCTTGTGGGTATCGTGCGCTTATTTTCCATTTCATACCCTCATCTAAGCCTGCCTTGTGGGTATCGTGCGCTCATTTTCCATTCCATACCCATATCTAGCCTGCCTTGTGGGTATCGTGCGCTTATTTTCCATTCCATACCCTCATCTAACCAGACACCTCGGGTATCATACTTACTCATCCATTGCCATACCCAGAAATCAAGCATCATCAAGCAATAACTCACATATACAAACACAAATATAGCCTGTCTGGCTGTTGACTAGATCGCTGCACTATGACATTCACGAGGATTTCGTTATGAACTGCATATGCCGGCAAATGTGAGTGCTTGTCTTAGCCCATCAGGGCGAGTTAGCACAGGAACATTTGCGAATAGGGGATATGAATTTCATAGGAACCACAGGGAGTTAACTGTAAAAAAATAAAATGAACGCTGCCATTACTATTATGTAGTAAGCCTTATCCACGGCCGGTACTTAGGTTGCGTACTTTGCAACCTTATGTACCGCTGCACGTGGATTAGAGCGAAAGCGTCTTACGAAATAATAGGTAATGGCAACGTTCATTTTGTTTCAAAGTTACTCTGCTATGGATGCATCTGCCGGATACTCCTTGCCGAACCATGTGGCGATCACGCGGTATGGGCACTTCGGTGTTGCAAGGCTGACAACCACCATGATGATCGTGGAGATCAGACAGGCAACGATACAGGAATTGAAACCAAGTGAGATTGGCAGAACGCCCATATCGATCAGGAGATATAAGCCAATACCACTGATGATACCTGCGATCGCGCCATACTCATTTGCCCGCTTCCAGAACAGTCCGAGAAGCAAAGTATGAAGAAATGCTACTGTCATACCACCGGTAGCATAAGTGATCAATGAAGCCAGAAGTTCCGGTGGATCACATGCAAATAAGAAAACAACTAGTGCAACAACGATAACACTGATAACATTTAACTTCTTTAATGTCTCCTGCTTTGCATCTTTATTGAACAGGTTCTTGTACAGATCACTGACGATCGTTCCTGCAAGAGATACGATCATTCCACCAACAGATGACTGAACCGCACCACATACACCGGCAAGAACCAGACCTGCTGCCCATGCAGGCATTACACTTACTGCAAGTGTCGGAATACCAAGGTCAGGAGTTGCAAGGCTTCCTTCCGGGAACATATATTTGATCGTGAAGCACAGACCATTCAAGCCAATGAGCCAGATTGCAACTACAACCGCACCAACCTTGATCGCACGATGCAGAGTCTGTGTATCCTTATAAGTAAGCGTTGTCATTGTTACATGAGGCATTGTACAGGTTGTGATACCCCATAAGAATGCAAATGAAAGAACCGTCTTTACACTTGCAGGTACGAACCAGTCCGGATTACTCTTAACTAATGACTGGATTGTCTCTGTATAGCTGAGATCTGTTCCGTTGATGCCCATGATAAATAAGATAATAACAGAAACTGTCATGATAATTCCCTGAAAAACAATCGCAGATGCAATGCCTTTAATACCACCCGTGATAGCTGCGATTATAACCAGTACAGTGAAAATAGCAAGTCCGATACGATAATCCTGACCGGTTAAGATCTGGAAGATTCTTCCGCCGCCGGTAATTGTAGATACGGCAAATGCGCCAAGGAAGAACAGGATAACCAGTCCGCAAAGCGCACCAACGATCTTACTGTTGTTATATCTGTGCATCAGAAGTTCAACAAATGTCTTGGAATCCGTTCTTCTGGCTACGATACCGACACGCTTACCGATCAGTCCGAGTACCATGAAGTTCGTGCACATGGACCAGAAACAGCAGACCATCCAGGTCGCACCAAATGTATATGTATAACCCGGTACACCCATGAATACTCCGGCACCGGCAACACCGGCTGATACCATCATGGCAGTTACAAGCACACCACCGCTTCTACCGCCGGTATAGAATTTGCTCAGGTAATCACCTTTTCCATTTGCCATTGCTTTTCTGGTAACAAGACTGTATACCAACTGGAAAATCGTATATGCGGCAAATACAGTAATGATTATAATTCTCTGATTTGTAGATAAGTTCATCTCTATTTGCCCTCCTTATGTTTTCTTTCTTTTAATTTTCCGTTTGGAGTAACATCCATGTCACGATATACAAATGTTACAACCAGAATAACCGCTACTACCATTGCGATCAAAATAATGATCTCATTAAAAATCCACTGTGGAAATCCAAGAATGTATTTGTACTTTGATACATCCTTACCGCCCACCAGATACAGGTTGGCGATCATCAGCACCATAAATACCAGATAGGTTCCAAGCGTGATCCAGAATTCCTTTGTTGTCTGGGTGAAACGCTCATCCGGCTCTATTGATTTCAAATCATAATCCCTGCTGTCAGGATCAATGTTGTTATTTATCTGACTCATCTTATGTGTCTCCTCTCAACGTAAGTTTTTGAATAATTATGAAACGAAAAAATCATTCACCGAGTAAAATAATCACTGTTATTTACGCATATAAAATCTTCAATCGTTTTATCATAGTTTGTTCTTCTCCGGAAATGGATCGTCCAGCATTCTTGTCGCATGGAACTGACCCTTTTCTGCAGAAGCAAGCTGCAGCAATACAGCTCCGATACCTGCTGCACCATCGAATAAACCGATCGGTGTACTTAATACATCCGGTGCGACACGGTCAAGTGCAAATCTCCATGCGCACTCTCTTCCTTCCGTACCGTCTGTGATCGTTGCTCCGTCTGTGATGACCTTACCGCACCTCTTTGCCTGTTTCAGATAAGTCTCATCACCAAATGCAGCCCACAGACCCAGATACATATTTAACAGGCCCGCAGTTCCGCAGCAGATATTGTAAGTATTCCAGTAGCCTTCTGTCCGAACCTCAGGTGCGCCTGTATCAATTACACCCTGTGTCAGCATATCGATATACCGCTTATACCGGTCTTCTCCTGTCATCTCATATAATTTATAGAAGAAACGATTTGTTCCCGCCGGGCCATGACAATAGCCAAGATAGAACAGATCCTTACGATCCGGCAAACCATGTGGAATCAGGCTTCCTGCCTTCATCTTAACCGCCTGTGCGATCATGAAATCCGCGATTCCCTTTGTCGCATCCAAGAACTTCTGATTACCGGATGCTTCGTACAGATTCAGCAATACAAATCCTATTCCTCCGGTTCCCATCGGAAAGTTCGGATCGATATAATCTTCTTTTGCTCCGAAGTAGACAGGATCTACACCCGGATACCAACAGGTTTCGTTTCCTGCATCATGCCTCTGCTCGAGGAAATTCTCTCCTGCTTTTGCGGCAAATGCTGTCCAGTCCCCTCTGCCAAATGTTTTTGCTGCATATAAGAAGAACAGAACCGTTCCGGCATCTCCTACGATACCCGGAAATGAAGTCCAGCTATAACCTTTGCCGTTTTTTCCGGGCTTTGCATCTGCCTTTGCAGACTCAATAATATCTGCCACAAATGTTTTATATTTCTCATTTCCGGTTGCCTTATAGAGCTGTATCATGGCAAAGCCTGCTCCGCTCCATCCACTGGAAAATGCATATTTTGAAAAGTTTCTTTTCAGATCCCGGTCATGATCAAAACGATAACGAATATATGTGGCTGCTTCTTCTGCCTCCTGCAGATAGCTCACATCATTCGTTGTCTGATATAATCCCAGAAGAAATACGATGATTCCGGACGCCCCGGCATACATACAGATCTCATCATAATAGATGGATCTTCCTTCTGCCGCATCCTGCAAAGACCAGTAGATACCTTCCGGTCCCTGTTTCTTCCGGCTGTTTATAAAATTCATGGTTTCTTTCGCATATGTAAGATAGTCTGCCATGTTGTCTCCTTCCTGTTCTATGTTTTATATTACATATATATGTTCTTGACCTTACCAAACAGAGGACGCTCCCGCTCGTTTCTTTTATTCCCCTGCATACATCCTGGTTGACAGATATTTGAATGCGTTGTCAGCCATGATGATCGCAATATTCTTTCCTGCTGCTTCCGGACGTTCAGCTATGATCGTTGCTGCCTTTAAAGCTGCCGCCGCTGACTGTCCGAGAAATACGCCATCACTCTTTACCAGTCTTCTTCCTGTCTCATAGGCATCCTCTGCTACGATATCCAGACATTCATCATATGGGACCTGCTCCGGATCGAAGAATACCGGAACACTCTGTGCCGGAACATCGTTAAATGCAAGTACGCCGTCGATCGTATTTGCTTCCGGATGATTGACATTCTTTCTGGACTGTACTGCCGGCTGTGCACCGATGATCTTGATATCAGAATTTTTCTCTCTGAAATATCTGGACAGACCAGCCAGTGTTCCACCGGTTCCGACCAATGCTACCACATAATCAACCTTTCCGTCTGTGTCCTCCCAGATCTCAGGTCCTGTTGTACGGTAGTGTGCTTCCGGGTTATCCGGATTTGTTCCCTGATCGATATAGAAGTAACCATGCTCATCTGCATATTTGTTCATGATAACGGTAAGCTTCGCCATGCTTAAGCCACCATTCTGCAGCATCTCCAGGAAGCCCGGCACATCAGCTGCCTGAAGCAGCTCTACACCATATGCTTTTAAGATCAGTGTACGTTCTACCGATACTCCCGGCTGAATCACTACTACATATTTATATCCTCTGGCATTTGCAAATGCTGCTGTTGCAATTCCTGTATTTCCGCTTGTGAAATCAAGGATTGTTCCGCCCGGCTTCAGCTTGCCTGATTTCTCTGCCTCTAAGATCATGTTAAGAGCTGCACGGTCCTTTACGCTTCCTGATGGATTGAAATACTCCAGCTTACCAAGGAGGTGGGCGTTCAGCCCTAACTCTTTTTCATAATTTACGAATTCTACCAATGGGGTATGTCCTACAAGTTCTGTAATTGATGAATGAATATTTGCCATTTTTCTATTTCTCCCTTTTCCTATCTGGTTAGTATGTTTTGTTGTCGTTATAAAACCCGGAAGCATCAACCTCCGGGTAAATGTCTGTTTGTCAGTCACCATCCAACTCTGGATAAATGATTTTCTCATCCGGCACATCTTATAGCGTTTCTTTATCATAGTATTAAAGTAGGTTTTATATGTTATGTGCCTATTATAGTGACAGTTCCATAATTTGTCAACCAGTCAAAATATTTTAACTGGCTATAACCACAGCTTATAACCGAACCAATCTGTAACTCTTATAACAGTTACACCGGCTAACGCTATTACATTGCGATTCACACCTTTGATGTTTTCTGCAAAACCATCATACTTGCCTGTGGTTATGCTGTGATCACTGCTTTCAGACGGTCAAGCGCCTCCTTGATCGTTGCTCTCGGACATGCCACATTGATACGTTCAAAGCCTTCGCCTACCTGCCCAAAGATCGCACCGCTGTCAAGCCACAGCTTTGCCTGATTCATGATCAGGTTCTCCCGTTCCTTCTCTGTCATTCCGAGTGCCCTGAAATCCAGCCACAGCAGATAAGTTCCTTCCGGCTCGATCAGCTTGATCTGTGGAAGTTCCTTTTTCAGGTAATCACGCACAAATGCGATATTACTCTCTACATATCTCATCATTGCCTGATACCATGTCTCGCCATGAGTATACGCTGCTTCACAGGCGGTAAGTCCCATTGCATTTAACTGGCTGTAGCCCGCCGCATCCACCTGCTTACGAAATACTGCGCGCAGAGTTCCATTTGGAATAAAGATATTCGACACCTGAAGTCCTGCCAGATTGAAGGTCTTTGCAGGAGAAGTACAGGTAACGGAGTTCTGTTCGAATTCTTTCTTGATCGTTGCAAATACCGTGTGCTGGTGGTCTCCGAAAACAAAATCCTCATGTATCTCATCACTTACAACTGTAACGCCATGCTTGATACAGATATCACCCATCTTTGTAAGCTCTTCTGCCGTCCATACACGGCTGACCGGATTATGCGGACTGCACAACAGGAACAGCACAACATGATTGTCAACGATCTGTTTCTCAAAATCATCAAAATCGATGTGATATTTTCCATCATCCCCAAGTACAAGATCATTGCTCACAAGCTTCCGGTTATTGTCACGGATCACTTCTGAAAACGGATAATAGACCGGCTGCTGGATCAGAACGGCATCCCCTGCCTTGGAATATGCTTTGACCGCCATCGCCAGTGCAAATACAACACCCGGTGTCTTTGTCAGCCAGCTTCGTTCCACCTTCCAGTCATGGTGAGCTTCCATCCATTTGCTGACCGCCTCGAAATAACTCTCTCTACTCTCCGTATAGCCAAAAATTCCATGCTGTACACGCTCTGTCAACGCATCCAGCACCAGACTCGACGTCTTAAAATCCATATCTGCAACCCAGAGAGGAAGTACATCCGCAGGCTTTCCTCTCCTCTCTGCAAAGTCAAATTTCAAACAGTCTGTATTTCTTCTATCTATTACTTCATCAAAATTCAGGTTTTTTTCTTCCATAATTATCCTCCCGTTATGTCTCAGATCCTATGCTGTAAATATATTTCCATATCAAAATATTTTTCAGGCAAATTACTTTTTCATCATTATTCATATATTACACTGTTTTATTCCCGAAAAGAATCAATTGCCTGTTTCAGATCCGCGATCAGATCCTTCTTATCTTCGATTCCTGCCGACAGACGCAGAACACTGTCTGTAATACCGTTCTTTATACGGATTTCCTCCGGTACATCCGCATGAGTCTGTGTCGTCGGATATGTGATCAAGGTCTCTACGCCGCCGAGACTTTCTGCAAATGGGATCAGCTTTAGGGATTCCAGTATATGGAGTGCCAGCTCCTTGCTCTCCACTTCAAATGTCAACATGCTTCCAAATCCACTCGCCTGGCTCTTACAGACCTCATAATTATTTGTTCCCGGTATTCCCGGATAATAGACATTCTTTACTTTCTTCTCCTGCAACAGGAATTCCACGATCGCCTGTGCATTTTCCTGTGCCTTCTCCATACGGATTGGCAGTGTCTTGATGCCACGAAGCACCAGCCAGCTGTCAAATGGCGCAAGTCCCGCGCCTGTCGTCTTTATGATATATCGTAATTTCTCCGAAAGCTCCGGTGTATTTACCACGATGAATCCGGCCAGCGTATCGTTATGTCCGCTTAAGAACTTTGTTCCGCTGTGCAGAATGATATCGGCTCCCAGTTCAAATGGCCGCTGGAAATACGGTGACAGAAATGTATTATCCACGATCAGCAGCAGATTATGTTTCTTTGCAAGTTCCGCCGTCTTGCGGATATCAATAACATTCATCATTGGATTAGTCGGTGTCTCGATATAGATTGCTTTTGTATTTTCTTTGATGTAGTTTTCCGGATCTTCCTCTGCAAAATTGATCCGGCTGAACTCAATACCATTTTTCTGATTAATATGATCAAATAAACGGATACTTCCGCCATACAGATCTGCTTCCGAAATGATATGGTCGCCCGGTTTGAAGATCTCCATCAATGTAGTAATAGCTGCCATGCCGGAAGAAAAAGCGAGAGCATCCAGTCCTCCTTCTAATGATGCAACGATCTTCTCCAACTGTTCTCTGGTTGGATTCTGGAGTCTGCTGTAATCATACCCCGTACTCTGTCCAACTGCCGGATGCGCATACGTTGCTGTCTGATAGATAGGAAAGCTGATCGCTCCCGTTCTGTCTCCTTCAAATTTTTTGTGATTTCCATATATACATTTTGTAGCAATTCCTGTATCCATAATAACCGTCATCCTTTCCTGCTGCCTGCGTTTTTGACTTATGATTTGTTCTGACAGGCTATTACTGACATTACCAATCAGGGAACGCTTCCGCTCGTTGAGCCCTGCAGCGGTACTAAGATGCTGCTTTCGCACCATCAAGTACCGGCGGTCTCAAATGTCCCTGTATTGGCAAGTCATAATAGCCTGTCAGAACAAACCATAAGTTCATGCATTATTTATACCATAGTATATCAGTAGGAATAGAATTCCGGTACTATGTATTTCTGTGAGCTGGTTATAAGTATCATTTATAGCCAGCTTGTTACTTGATTTTCATTTCCCCCGCTCCCTGCAGGCTCAGACCTCACAACAAAGAAAACGGCTGAGCATTTACTCAGCCGTCTTCTTTACATTTTCCTGTGTTCCGTATTGGGTCAGTATCTCGATATAGCGTCTGCCAAGGGTACTCAGCCGCATGCCTTTTCGTTTGATATAGCCGATCGTCATTTTCTCCTCCGTGTCAAGCGGAATTGCGCGGTAAGCACTACCGTTTAATTCTTCACAGATAATACCGGAGCACAAGGTATATCCGTTCATACCAACCATCAGATTCAGCATTGTTGCACGGTCATCTGCTTTGATGATCTGCTTGTATTCCAGAGTGCTGAATACTTCTTCTGCATAATAGAACGAATTTCGTTCGCCCTGTTCAAAGGAAAGGCAAGGATAATCTTTTAATTCTTCAAATGCGATCTTCTCTTTTCCTGCCAGCGGATGCTCGTTGCTCAGATACACGAATACATCACAGTCAAATAATTCCGTGAATTCCAGTCCGTTTTCTGAGAAGATCTTCTGCAAAGCCTTTCGGTTGAACTCATTTAAATATAAGATTCCAAGCTCACTCCGGTAGTCTCTTACAAACTCGATCACTTCATTTGTCCGTGTCTCATGCACAGCCAGTTCGAAATCATCCAGCCTGATCTCCTTTGCAAGCTCGATAAAGGCTTCTACCGCAAATGAATAGTGCTGCATGGATACACTAAATTTATTCTTTTTCTTTTCGTTATTTATGTATCGATCTTCGATCATCTGATTCAGTTCTACCATCTGTCTTGCATAGCTTAAAAACTCGTCTCCCTCCGCCGTGATCACGATACCACGATTGGTTCGGATAAATAATTCGATATTCAATTCTTCTTCCAGATCCCGTATCGTACTGGAAAGTGCCGGCTGGGATACATACAATTCTGCTGCCGCCTTATTCATGGATTTGGTATCTGCTATCTTTACAGCATAGACAAGCTGTTGTAATGTCATATCTGTGCCTCCCGATTGCTTCCTTATATGTTTTCTTTTTATACAGGTACTTTATGCTTTAATATACTATAAGACCTGTGTCCAAACAATTACGCTCATTGTACCACACCTCTTTTTTATTTTCGATATTTTCTGATCGATTTTATAAGATTCTGTCAAAGCATAGTTCTTCAAATCGAATTTTCCGGTAAAAAAATGGTTAAAACTTTCTAAAAACGGTTGACTAAGCTTTTCATACATGATAAAAATATATCATTCAAAAAGGGAGTAGTTTCATGCTGTGCATGTGCCGATTCTCGTCAGTACGCCTTAAAAGGCCGGGGATCGGATAACCGATATATACGTTAAAACGAGACTTTTTGTGCATATTTTTTGTGCACAAAAAGTCTCGTTTTTTATTATCAATTACAAAAAACAGCATGTACCAACCAAAATTTTTCCCAAAATACAAGCAGCATATTTGAAAAAACTACTGTTCATTATCTGTCTCAGGAAAAAAAGCAAAAGAAAGGACATGGTCTTATGAAAGAAATCTATCAGCTGAACAAAGAAGAATTATTCCGAACCTGCGGTAATCCGGAAGGACTTACCACTACAGATGCTAAAGAGCGACTTCAAACCTATGGTGAAAATACTCTGGTCGAGCAAAAGAAACAAAGCGTTGCTTCTGTCTTTTTTCACCAGTTTGCCGATCTGCTCGTTATCATCCTGATCGCTGCCGCGATCGTCTCTATGGCATCCGGCAACATTGAAAGTACGATTGTTATATTTGCGGTTATTATCATGAATGCGATCCTTGGTACGATCCAATATGTAAAGGCAGAAAAATCTCTTGATTCCTTAAAAGAATTATCTGCACCAAAAGCGAAAGTATTACGTGACGGAATCAAACAGGAGATTGCATCAAAAGACATCGTACCGGGAGACATCCTGCTCTTAGAAGCCGGTGATATGATCGTCGCTGATGGCCGTATCATCGAAAATTTCTCTTTACAGGTAAATGAAAGTTCTCTGACCGGAGAGTCTACAAATGTGGATAAAGACGACTCTGATATCACCGAGGATGTTGCTCTCGGTGACCGCATCAATATGGTATTCTCCGGCAGTCTTGTTACTTATGGTCGTGCAAATGTTCTCGTTACAGCAACCGGAATGCATACAGAAATGGGTAAGATAGCCACCCTTATGAATAATACAAAATCCAAAGCGACCCCACTTCAGATCAGTCTTGATAATTTCAGTAAAAAACTGGCAACAATCATTATGGTGATCAGTCTGATCGTATTCGGTCTCCGTCTGATGCAGGGCGAGAAAATACTGGATTCTCTGATGTTCGCAGTTGCCCTTGCTGTCGCTGCCATTCCAGAGGCTCTCGGTTCGATCGTTACGATCGTTCAGGCAATGGGTACCAGAAAGATGGCTGCCGATCAGGCGATCATCAAAGATCTGAAGGCGGTCGAAAGTCTGGGCTGTGTCTCTGTTATCTGTTCGGATAAAACAGGTACACTGACCCAGAACAAAATGACAGTTCAGCAGCTTTATACCTGTGATACTCTGTTAAATGCCGACCAACTGGATCTCCATATTCCGGCACATCGTTATTTTCTGTACAACTGTATCTTAAACAACGACAGCAGTATCCGGGATGGCAAGGATATCGGGGATCCGACTGAAACCTGTCTCCTTACGATGGCAAGGAAAACGAAACTATTTGATGTCGGTGTAACAGAAGAAGTTCTGCGTGATCTGATGCCACGTCTGGAAGAGATTCCATTTGACTCCGAACGGAAACTGATGAGCAGCAAATACCTATTGCACGGCGTACCTACACTTCTGACAAAAGGTGCAGTCGATGTTCTTCTTACCCGTATGGATTCAATCATCACAGAGGATGGTATCCGTCCGATTACAGAGAACGACCGCGACAGAATTCTGGAACAAAATATGCAATTTTCCAGACAAGGTTTACGGGTTCTGGCACTTGCCTATAAAGAATGTTCCGATTCGGAAGTTCTGACCGCAGCCTCTGAATATGGTTATACTTTTATCGGACTTGTATCCATGATCGATCCGCCAAGAGAAGAATCCATGGCTGCAGTTGCGGATGCTATCTCCGCCGGAATCAAACCGATCATGATAACCGGAGATCATAAAGTAACGGCAACCGCTATTGCCAGACAGATCGGTATCTTCCACGATGGTGATATGGCCGTAACCGGTCAGGAAGTCGACCGTATGACCGATGACGAACTTACAGATGTCCTTCCAAAGATCTCCGTCTATGCCAGAGTTTCACCGGAAAACAAGATCCGTATCGTTGATGCATGGCAAAAGAAAGGTCACATTGTCGCCATGACGGGTGACGGTGTAAACGATGCTCCCGCATTGAAAAAAGCAGATATCGGTGTCGCTATGGGAATCACCGGAACCGAGGTATCAAAGGATGCCTCAGCTATGATCCTTGCAGATGATAATTTTGCAACGATCATAAAAGCTGTCCTGACAGGAAGAAATGTTTACCGTAATATCATGAATGCCATCCTGTTCCTTTTGTCCGGAAACCTCGCAGCCATTCTGGTAGTTCTCTACTGCTCCATCATGGCGCTTGATACCCCATTCCAGCCGGTTCATCTGCTCTTTATCAATCTGCTGACCGATTCACTTCCGGCGCTTGCCATCGGTATGGAGCCATCCGATAAGAAATTACTTCGTAACAAACCGCGAGATCCAAAAGCAGGAATCTTCAATAAATCCTTCTCGCTCCAGCTTATTTGCTACGGTGTTCTGATCGGTATTGTTACAACCGTCGCCTTTTATCTGGGTGATTCCGTAAATGCCCTGACTGCCAGCACAATGGCATTTGCCACACTGACGCTTGCAAGATTGTTCCACGGATTTACATGCCGCAGCGAATCCTCTATTATAAAGATCGGTATCCGCTCCAACCTCTGGAGTGTCGCCGCTTTCTTCGCCGGTGTCCTGCTGCTTGGCTTTGTCCTGCTCGCACCATTTATGCATGGCTTATTCATGATTGCCGACCTGACAGTTAAAAATGTATTGAGCATTTTAGGGCTTGCATTTATCCCAACCTTTATTATCCAGATCACACGAATAATAAAAGAAGCTGTTCGTAAATAACTGCAGCGTCAAGACTTATGAAATGGTTGTATTGTGCCTGCAAAAGTCATGACTTATACAGAGTCGAATGCCGGCTGGCGTTTTCTTTTAATAAAACTCCAGTCGGTGTTCCACCAGCTCATCTCCTTCATAGACCAGCCGCAGAGTGAAGAAACGTTGTTCGTCTTCTAATAAGAGTTTCAAAAATATAGCATCTCCTGTCCAGGTCGGAAGAGATGGCACGATGCTTTTATCTACCCATTCCAGTTCTCCTTCATTGCAGGCGGTTAAGCTTCCGGTAAAGCCATCTGCTGTAAACAGACACATCAGCTCCGGCTCACAGACATCACTGATAAATGTGATCAGGCCACGGAACTGATAAGATGTCAGTGTCAGTCCTGTTTCTTCTTTTACTTCCCGAAGCAGGCAGTCTTCCGGTCCTTCTGTTTCTTCCGCATGTCCGCCGACTCCGATCCATTTATTCTTATTAATATCTTTCTCCTTCTTCGTACGATGAAGCATCAGATATTTTCCGTCTTTCTCTATATAACATAATGTTGTCATTTTCATAGTAAGTGACATAGCCTTTCATCTCCTGTTATTTGCCATATTTACCCATATGCGCTCATTATACCTTCCCCCCGGACAAATGCAACCGATAATTCAAATACAGTTGCCATATTGAAATTATCGCTTTTCCGGTGCTATAATAAGGAGCGACAGGTTGTAAACCTGTCCGATCACAATATGTGAAGCAATTACAAAACATCGACAGTTTTGCAATTACCTATATATAACTTTATACGGAGGTATGAATATAATGAGTAAAATTGATGAAGTCAGAAGCGAAATGATGGCCGCTATGAAGGCACATGATAAAGAGAGAAAGGACGCATTATCCGCACTCCTTACAGCCTTGAAAAATAAATTTATAGACAAACGTGCTGATCTGACAGAGGAAGAAGAAAATGAAGTTGTATTAAGAGAGATCAAGCTCGCAAAAGAAACAATCGATACAACACCTGCTGATCGTACCGATATTATAGATGAATGCAAGGCAAGAATCACTGTATTCGAAGAATTCGCACCAAAGATGATGGATGAAGCAGAGATCACTGCTACGATCAAAGAAGTTCTTGCAGGTCTTGGTATCGACGCTCCAACAGCCAAAGACAAAGGCAAGATCATGAAAGAGCTGATGCCTAAGGTTAAAGGCAAAGCTGACGGAAAACTGGTCAACCAGATCCTTACATCTATGATGGCATAAGCATACAAAGCCACCACACGATAACAGAAAAACTCCATGCCCGGTGTCTATATATTTTATGAAGCAGACCTATCCGGAACGTCGGTTCTTAACGAATCACCAACAGGTGATGAGTTTAGTACCGATACGTTCCGGATCGAACGAAAGTGTTCTGCGAAATAAAGATATATAGACACCGGACATGGAGTTTTTTAGTTTATGTCTCAGCTTTCATGTCCTGACCCTTTGATCCACGACATAAGTTCATCAAGTTTAATCGGCTTGCTGTAGAGATAGCCCTGGAATGCATCACAGCCAAGTTTTTTCAGTTCATCTCTCTGAGCTTCATTCTCTACATATTCAGCAATAATCTTGAATTTCAAAGATCTGCCCAGATAGACGATTGATGCAATGATATCACGATTCGTTTCATTATGAATAACGTCTCTCGTCAGAGATCCATCCAGCTTTACAATGTTAAAATACTTCGTCTGCAAATAAACCAGCGACGTATGTCCCATACCAAAATCATCGATCAGGAATCTGTGACCTTTCGCCTTCAATGCTTCAATCTTTTTCGTTATATCAATGGACGAAGAAAGTGCATCCTGCTCCGTGATCTCAAGTCCGAGCTGTACATTTGGAAACTGGTATTTCTGTACAACATTTTCGATACATGCTTCAATGCCATCCCATTCCAGAGATTCATTTGTAAGATTGACCGACATCTTGAAATCATCCGGTACGATATCCCTTACCTGTGCCAGTGCCGCACCTGCCGTATCAAAGATAAATTTCTCTAACGTACTAAGTACCTTCTTTTCCTTGGCAAGCTGTATGATCAACGGAGGATAGATAAATCCAAATTCCGGATGCTCCCAACGGATCAACGCTTCTGCACCAATGCACCTGCCATCACGGTTCACCTGTGGCTGATACACTAAGAACAATTCTTTCCGTCTGATTGCTTCAACAAGTTCATCTGCCAGGATACGGGCCATATGTCCGATCTCATCTTCACGCTTTGTATATGGTGAGATGGAATTGTTCTGCTCCTCGCGCTGCATCTCCTCCACCAGTCTTTTGACATCACGTTTCAGACGCAGTTCCCGCTGTTCTTCATACATACGAATAAATGGTTTATAAATACACACACCAATTGCCAGACACAGGATCTGCAAAACTGCTCCTGCCCAGGAACCGGTAGCCTGATACCCACTCAGAATAACAGGCGTCGTCCAATCAACTTCATGTATCACGTGCGGAACAAGTCCAAAGAACATTGCAGCATAAGTGACCAGATAATTCACCATCGGTACAAGCATAAATGGGATCAGTAGAATAGGATTCAAAATCACAGGAACTCCAAATAAGACAATTTCACTGATATTGAAGACCAAACTCGGTGCTGCCATATATGCAAGATTCCGAACACCCTTCTTTTTCGCAAACAACAGGATCGCAATCACCAGACACAAAACGGCTCCCACTCCTCCCAGAAGTACAAATACATCCTGCATTGTCTTGCTGAAAATTCCGGCTGTTATATCAGAAAAATTCTGCTTGATCACTGTGTCTAACATATTGTGTCCATGAATTCCAAAGAACCATAACGCATGTGTCAGAAAAATAATGACCACTCCTGCTCCCAGTCCATTCTGTAATGGCTTTAACAGGTAATCAAAAAAGCGTTCAACCAATTCCTGAAAACCGCTTACTCCAAATAATACCTGTAACAAAATTCGAAAAAACGCAAAAAATCCAATAATGACAACCGCCGGAGCAATTCCTTCGATTGCTTCAATATAGATACCGTCCGTATTCGTACGCTGATTTTTCACCTTGAAGAAACGACTGCTCTTCATTGTGTAATAGATCTTACCGGAAATAAGCGCAACAAACAGTGCCGTAAATGCATGCATATTGCTTAACGAATGAATGGAAAAATCATCGTACTGGATTCCGAAATACCCTACCAGAGCAGCCAGTGTGATAATTACTAAAATGATAATATTTCCTGTACCTTCATAGATTTCCTGCTTTCTCCGTTTCATAATGGCATAACTGACCGTTGTTGTTACTGCCAGAAAAACAGCAAAGAACTCATTAACACTGGCATATACGAAATTCAGAATTTCCAGTACATGTCCACCACACAATTTCGCTATAAACGTCTGATATGCAGGAATCGGTAGATTGATCAACATCGCCGCCAGGTACCCGACTACAAGAAGCGGGATCATCATGATCATACCCTGTCGGATCGCACCCAGCGCGCAGCTGCTGTCAAGCCGGTCTGCCATACGCATGATCATTTTTTTAAATTTGCTCATCTTTTGTTTTAGTGCAATAATCTGGGAGTTAATTATCACACGTTCCTTTCTCTACTCTCTCACCAGATGTAGTTTTTCTGCAAGCTTCAGGATCAGGGTTCCCTTTGGCATAGCAAGGATTTCTTCCTTCGTATATCCTCCGACTGCCAGAATAGCTGCTGCATAGAAAATAACTGCAAGCAGGATTGCCAGAACAACACTGACTGAATTCATATGGATCAGGTGGTAGAAGATCTGATAACTGCCCCATGCAACGATTCCCATAAATATCGACGCAACAGCAGGAGCAAGATAGATCTTCTTCACATCAAGCTTTGTAGACATATATTTGGATACAGATATATGGTTAAAGATACATGCCAGTAATGAATACAGGATCGTAGCCGCTACCAGACCGAACAGCTTCGCATCTGTAAATTTCAAAATAGCAGCAAGAAATACTAAATGGATCAACAATGCAAGTGTCGCATTCTTCACCGGCTCCATAACCTTTCCGATTCCCTGCAAGATACTGTTTGTAAGTGTTGATAATGAATAAAATACCACAGATATGCAGCCGGCAGTCAATGCCTTAAATACCAGCGGATCCGCGCCACGGAACAACAGCGTGATGATCGGTTCTGATAACACACCGATTCCGACAGCACATGGTATCGTCACCATCATCGTGATACTCATGGACTGATTGTATACATGATTCGTTTCCTCTTTATCACCCTTGGTAAATGCTCCCGAAATATTCGGTATCAGGGTTGTTCCAACCGCAGATGCAATTGATACCGGAAGATTGATCAGCACCATATACTGACCGGAAAAAATACCGTACAAATTTGCAGATTCAACACGATCTACATTTTTACTGTTTAAGACATTGTAGAAAATCTTCATATCTACGGTGGTCGTAATATTATACACAAATGCAGCAATAATGATTGGTGTTACGATCATTACGATCTGCCGGAATAACTTTCCATATGATTCTACATTCGACGAAACATCAGTCTCTACTGTCTCCATGATTTCTTTTCTTCTTCCTGCATATGCGATCAGAATATAAATAATTCCACAGAGAACACCTGCCCCTGTTCCCATTGCACTGCCTGCTGCACCATATTTTGCATGTTCAGAGGTTCCCGGTGCAAATGGTCTGGACATCAGATGGGCAGCCAGAACGCTGACAACTGCATTTGCAATCTGCTCTATAATCTGTGATATAGAGGTCGGAATCATCGTTTTATATGCCTGAAGATAGCCTCTGTAAATAGCAAGAAAGCCCGACAGAAATATTGTCGGTGCGAGGATCTGTAAGCTTAAAATCGCATTTGGCTGTTCCTTTACCAGAACCGGTGCAAATGCAAATGTCAGGATACCTGCCACCAACCCGGCAGATACTACATAGATAAAAGCGCATTTAAATACTCGTCTCGCATTTCTGTATTCTCCCAAGGCCAATTTCCCTGAAATGATCTTAGAAACCGCCGTCGGAATGCTGTAAGTTGCGATCATCAATATCATGGAATAGATTGCATACGCTGTACCATAATATCCGTTTCCCTCATCTCCGATAATCTGAAATAACGGCGACCGATATAAGAGACCGATCACTCGGGATAATATACCTGCACCTGCAAGTACTGCCGCCTGAAAAGCAAAATTTGTCCTCATACCGGACGGCTTCTTTATTTTCTTCTTTCCATTATCATTCTGCATGATTGTTTCTCCTGATTATTATGTAACCGACTACCAAGCGATCAGCTACCATTCTATCCGGTTGCACATATTTCCAGCGTCTGCTATACTGACATCGGAAATGGCACACGTTTCCAATACCCTATATATATACCAGTTTTTTATACTTATTACAAATAAAATATGTAAAAGATTTTTATAAAAGGAGGTTTTCCACCTATGGCTAATTCAAATATTCCAAAAGATCCTGTTATGCTCCTTAGTTTTATTAATATGAAGCTTCGCGATTTTTATCCGAGTCTGGATGAATTATGTGCAGATCTGAATCTGAATGTAAATGAAGTATCCGAAAAACTGGCATCTGCCGGCTTTAACTATGACGAAAAATTAAATCGATTTGTATGATAAGCAAGCAAGTAATTTTACTTTCATTTTATCTCATTACAAACGGAATGCCGGCAGAGCTATGACCGGGTATTTGTGTTTAAAATACCCCATAGATATCTGCCGGCTTATTCTATCACATAAAGCTACACTATATGTGCCCTGTCATTTCTGAATATGCTACGTTTCCTACATCTGATCATCTTTGTCGTCATCACTGCTCTTCTTTTCAGCTCCATGCTCCGTTGCTGCCAACTGATCATCTGCTTTCTCCGCATGCATCACTTTCTCAATCTGCTGATATAACCTCTTCGCATGTCGCTTCGCCTCACGTTCTGCCTTTGCAGCTGCTTTTTCCTCCGGAGTTTTTTTATGAAAACGGATATCCTCCTCTTCCTCTGTCAGATAGATTGGCTTTCCGGTTTCTTCATCGATCCGTTTGATTCGCTCAAATTCCGAGGACACCGATACCATATGCTTCTTTTCCAGCTTGTCGGTACATGTCTTATTGATATACATGTAGATACATGCAAATACCGGAACACCCAGCAGCATTCCGTAGAATCCGAAGATACCACCACCTACGATAACCGCGGTCAGAACCCAGAAGCTGGAAAGTCCCGTTACATCACCAAGGATCTTTGGTCCTAAAATATTTCCATCAAACTGCTGAATACACAGGATCATGATAAGCAATATGATACTCTTGATCGGATCTGCGATCAGAACAATAAACACACATGGGATCGCACCGATGATCGGACCAAAAAACGGAATTACATTTGTCACACCAATGATAACACTGATCAGCAATGCATATGGCATATCTACGATCGTTGTCAAAATAAATGTTATAATCCCGATTATGATCGAATCCACGATCTTACCATTGATAAACTGACTGAATATCTTATTTACACTTGCAAGTCCATCCAGAATGATATTCGCGTTTTTCAGTTTAAACAGTGCATAGACGATTTTCTTGCCTCTGGAAGCCAAATATTCCTTATTCGCCATCACATAGATAGATGCTACAATACCGATCAGGAAATTATAAATGAACTTCAATCCGCCCACAACACCGGAGCTGATATTCAATACAATCTTATCCAGATTCGGAACAACATCTGTATTTACCCATTTCTGTAAGCGGTCATATACAGTGTTTACGACATTCATTACCATTTCTTCGGATTCGCCAAGGTTCTTGAATTTATCATAAATGGTATTGATCGCCTTCATGATATTATTATAGTAATTATCCATATTGGATATAAGAAGATTGATACTGTCGATGACCTGTGGCACTACCATCCAGATCAAACCCGTGAGCAGACCAAGGAACAAAATGATCGTTATAATGATCGATATGGCTCTTGATACATGAAACAGTTTTTTCTTGTCTTTGATCACCCGATCCTGCAAGATCGTATGACACAGACGATCAAAAAAGATAAGCACCGGATTCAACAAAAAAGCGATCACAAAACCAATTATAATCGGTGCTGCCGCCCCGGTTATCGTATCCAATACCTTCCGAAAGCCTGTCCACTCCTCCAATATCTTATTAAATACAAGCGCTGCTGCAATTACCAGAAATATGATCGTTCCCGCCTTAAACAGCCGTCTTTTTCTTTCATTTCCCAATTTTGTCTGATAACCTTTCCCTTTCCACATTCAAAACCCAATATCAGATATGTCGTTTCATTCCATTCCTATAACAACACATCAATGGATTTATTCTTACATATAATTATAAACAACCTGAAAAAATTATATACTGTTTCAAAAAGTCAGGCAATAGAATTTCCCATTTTTAATAGATTTTAAATAGATTTAACCATGACTTTACCAAATCCAAAATCGTTCAAAAAATGAACCTTAAATAACCCTATATTTTTGAAAAAAGCATTGTCGACACTTTAGTTACATAGTAAAATAGTGACATGTTTAAGGGTTCTTAACAAACCACAAAACATATTTTACCTAAGACCGGGGAGGCATAAAGGAGGTGTTCTTATGGAAAATGAATTAATCTGTCAATTAATTATCTGGTCCGTTATCTTTATGGTCTGTATAATTATCGAAATCATTACTCTCGGACTTACAACCATCTGGTTCGCGGGAGGAGCTTTGGTATCTGCGATCTCTGTATTCTTTGGTACATCACTGATCATCCAGATATTGATCTTTGCAGTTATTTCATTAGTTCTTCTGTTTACTACAAGGCCTGTGGCTTTAAAACATTTCAAATTATCCGATATGGAAAAAACAAATGTTGAAAGTCTGGTCGGCAAACAGGTGATCGTATCTGAAACCATTGATAATCTAAAGGCTACCGGGCAGGTAAAAGTAAATGGTCTCGAATGGACCGCACGTGCTGCTGATGAAACTGATATTATTCCCCAGGGAACCGAAGTCACGATCAATGAGGTTTCCGGCGTAAAACTTATTGTCAGCAGAATATAATTTATTTAATTTGACAGATACTATATCTGTCGCCACTTAAAGGAGGTACTTATTATGGATTCACCACTCACATGGCTAGTAATTATCTTAGTATTCATTGCTATCATTATTATCTGCAGCACAATCAAGATCGTCCCACAGGCACACGCTTACGTTATCGAACGTCTGGGAACCTACTGCGGTACATGGTCCGTAGGTCTTCATATGAAGATGCCTATTATCGATAAGATCGCACGTCGTGTTACCTTAAAGGAACAGGTTGTAGACTTCGCTCCACAGCCGGTTATCACGAAAGATAACGTTACAATGAGAATCGATACTGTCGTTTTCTTCCAGATCACAGATCCAAAGCTTTTCTGCTATGGTGTTGAAAATCCGATCATGGCAATCGAAAACCTGACAGCCACTACTCTCCGTAACATCATCGGTGATCTCGAACTTGACCAGACACTGACATCCAGAGAGACGATCAACACAAAGATGCGTGCTACCCTGGACGAAGCAACTGATCCTTGGGGCATCAAGGTAAACCGTGTTGAGCTAAAGAATATTATCCCACCTGCAGCGATTCAGGATGCCATGGAAAAACAGATGAAGGCAGAACGTGAAAGACGTGAACAGATCCTGAAAGCAGAAGGTGAAAAGAAATCCGCAATCCTTATTGCAGAAGGTAACAAACAGTCCGTTATCCTGGAAGCAGAAGCTGAGAAGCAGTCACAGATTCTTCGCGCAGAAGCTAAGAAGGAAGCAACGATCCGTGAAGCTGAAGGTCAGGCACAGGCTATCCTCGCTGTACAGCAGGCAAATGCAGACAGTATCCGTCTCTTAAATGAATCTGCTCCATCTAATCAGGTTCTTACGATCAAGAGTCTGGAAGCTTTCGCAAAGGCTGCCGACGGCAAGTCAACCAAGATCATTATTCCATCTGATATTCAGGGTGTTGCAGGACTTGCAACTTCATTATCGGAATTAGTGAAAACAGAGAAATAAGATTGAACTGATTCATTGGTAATATTAAAAACTGCCACTGTCAGAATGAAGCCGTTATTGGGTAACCATTCTGATAGTGGCAGTTTTTATTTTATCTGTTATCCTTACAATTACTCCATGCTTTCATCCGCCCAGCTCTTTATCATTGCTATCTCTCTTGCATATCCTGCATCATCATTTGGTGTCTCTAAGATAAATGGTCTGCCTGCAAGCAATGGATGCGTTACGATCCGTTTTAATGCTTCTGCTCCGATCTCACCCTCTCCAATCTTCTGATGTCGGTCTTTGTGTGAATCTCTCACATTCATGCTGTCATTTAGATGAACAGCCTTTAAGCGGTCAAGTCCGATGATCTGATCAAACGTGTGAAGTACACCATCCAGATCTTCCACAAGATCATAGCCACCATCCCATGTATGACAGGTATCAAAGCATACCCCGATCTTATCCTCGCAGTCAACCAGCTCTATGATACGTTCCAGTTCTTCAAAATTTCTTCCGACTTCCGAGCCTTTGCCTGCCATTGTTTCCAGTAATACGACTGTACTCTGATCCGGTTTGATCGCATGATTTAATGCATCGGCAATTACCGGTATGGCTTCTTCTGCTCCCTGACCAACATGTGCGCCCGGATGGAAATTATAATAATTTCCCGGAAGATACTCCATCCGCTCCATATCATCCTTTAAGATATTACATGAGAACTCCCGAATATCCGGTTTTGCTGCACAGACGTTCATTGTATATGGTGCATGTGCGACCAGTTTTCCGAAATGATGCTCCTCCATCAGGGAACGTAACCGTTTCGCATCTGCCGGATCGATCTCTTTCGCCTTTCCGCCCCTTGGATTTCTTGTGAAAAATGCAAATGTATTTGCACCAAGTTTTAATGCCGCCTTTCCCATAGCCTCAAAGCCTTTGGAGGACGACAGATGATTTCCTATATATATCATGTTGTTTCTCTCCTTCTTATAATATAAATATGGCTATGTCATAAGACATAGCCATATTTGTGAAACCACCAGCAGCGGTTTCAACGCTTTTACAACTTCCACTTATAGGTAGGACTCACCTTGTAAGGAAATTATTATATTAGAATACCTTAGTTGTTCTTATAGTAGTTGATCAGGCAGCCATCCATGATGATCTGTCTCTCATCATCGGTCAGGCTTCCAAGCTTCAGGTCTAATTCCTTGAAGTCTTTATTTACCACATATGCCTTGATGATCTCGTCCTTATTCTGAACAGCCTCACGGATACCCGGAATAAATACATAATCATCATTATCAAATGCGAAATCTTCCTCCATGATGAATGGAAGCATACCCCAGTTGATCAGGTTGGATCTGTAACGCTTTGTTGCATATTCCTTGGCAATGTTTGCCCAGCCGCCAAGTACCTTCTGGCAGGAAGCAGCCTGCTCTCTGGCAGAACCATCACCCGGCTTTACAGCAAAGATCGTACTACCGTAACCGGTATTGGAACCTGTGATCTCACGATCTGCAAATTTTGCTTTGATCTCTTTCATCATAGGCTTCATGGATTCATCTGCTTTGCAGAAGCATCCAAGTTCTTCTCTCTTCTTCTCAACTGCCTGAATTGCCTTTGCACGGCCTACATATTCAGGATCCTTTCTGGATAAAGTGAACTCAGCAAGTCCAAGCGGATTTGAACGGTAGGAAGATGTCTCACCGGATGGAATAAGTTCATCTGTAGTTGTTACAGGATCGTTAATAACAGATGCAACCTTTAATAACAGGTTGTCTGTCAGTGCGATCATCTCAGGCCAGTCCTTGATATTCGGACCAAACTTGATCTCAACAGATGGATCAGCCTTGCCGACACCATTGTAAACTCGTCTGTCATAAATGGTCTTATCGAAGAAATATTTCTGTCCCTTGTATTCAACATCCAGATCTGTAGCTGCTGTAAGGTATCCCTTATTTGCTGCTGTAGCTGCGATCGAACGTGCATCCATAAGTGCAACGGATGAGATCTGACCATTCTGGATCTTGGAGCCTTCACGGTTCGGGAAGTTTCTGGTTGAATGACGGATTGATAATGCATTATTTGCAGGTGTATCTCCGGCACCAAAGCAAGGGCCGCAGAATGCTGTCTTAACGATCGTACCTGTCTCGATCAGGTCAGCCAGTACACCGTTCTTTGCAAGCTCCATATAGATAGGAGTTGATGCAGGGTATACAGATAATGTAAATTCATCTGCACCGATGCTTCTTCCACGGATGATATCCGCTGCCTGACAGATGTTCTCGAATCCACCACCGGCACATCCGGCAATGATTCCCTGTTCTACATATAACTTGCCATCACGGACTTTATCCTTTAATGTGAAGTCAACCTTACCGTCCAGACTAACCAATGCGCGCTTCTCGCAGTCGTCTAAGATATCCATCAGGTTTGCATTTAATTCTTCAATTGTATATGTATTGCTTGGATGGAATGGCATAGCGATCATTGGTTTTACCTTTGACAGATCCACATATACAACACCATCATAGTAAGCAACAGAACCCGGATTCATTTCCTTATATGCTTCCGGTCTGTAGTGTGTATCATACCACTCCTTGATCTTCTCATCTGTCTTCCAGATAGAGGACAGACAGGTTGTCTCGGTTGTCATTACATCGATACCGATACGGAAATCAGCAGATAATTTATCAACACCAGGTCCTACAAATTCCATTACCTTATTCTTAACATAACCGCACTGGAAAGTTGCACCGATAATCGCAAGAGCAACGTCCTGAGGACCTACTCCCTTTGCAACTTCTCCGTCCAGATAGATTGCTACTACACCGGGCTTAGCTACATCGTAAGTTCTGCATAAGAGCTGCTTTGCAAGCTCTCCGCCGCCTTCGCCGATCGCCATTGTACCGAGCGCACCATAACGGGTATGACTGTCGGAACCAAGGATCATTGCGCCACATTCTGCAAGCATTTCTCTTGCGAACTGATGGATAACAGCCTGATGAGGCGGAACATAGACACCACCGAATTTCTTTGCGCAGGAAAGACCAAACATGTGGTCATCCTCATTGATCGTACCACCAACTGCACATAAGGAGTTGTGACAGTTTGTAAGGACATAAGGGATTGGGAATTCTTTCAGTCCTGAAGCTCTTGCTGTCTGGATAATACCTACAAATGTTATATCATGAGAGGTCATCTTATCGAATTTGATCTTAAGATTGTCCATATTGTCAGATGTGTTGTGCTTCTCCAGGATACCATATGCCATAGTATTCTTTGCAGCTTCTTCCTTGGATGGAGCTGTACCTAACTTCTGTGTAAGGATCGCATTTGCATCGACATTGTCTTCTACAAGCTCTGTGCCATTTAAAAGATAAGCACCATTGTCAAATAATTTAATCATTCTATTTCCTCCTAATTTGTTGGTGATTCTTTTTCTCATTTTGTCAATCGCTGTTTATTTTAACACAAATCGGCATAGTTGTGAACAACTATGCCGATGAAAGTTTTCATTATAATATTTTTAATCATCCTGCTTCAACCGGAACCCTGAATGAGCACCACTGCCTTTATTCTGTGAAGCACTTTCAGCAGAATCCGCAGTCTGAGGTTGTTCATGATTCATGGTAGTCTCATCTACATTCTCTGCCATCTGTGTTGTATATGGTGCTGTCTGATAGTCCGTGACCGCATTTTCATTCGCCGGAACGGTCGCTTCATCTGTAAATGCACCTGTAACCACCTGCATTCTCTTATGGAGTTCTTCCATTCTCTGCGCTTCCTCCTGCGCTTCCAGACGGGCTTTCTCTAACTTCTTCCGTTTCATCTTCCGGTCAAGCAGCCAGATATATAATGCAAATCCTGCCGCAATCACTCCGATGATCGACCAGATCATGATCGCATTATAATTCGGGAACATTCTATAATATTCCGCTGCCGTCTTTCCTGTCACATCCATAGAGGTTTCTGCATCGGAACCGCCATGATCATGTCCCTGCCAGTCCGCATCAGATTTAAGGAAATAATCATATCCGACATTCTGTCCACCAAGATCATCCCATGTCAGATCGATATTATACCAGTGTCCATCCACCTGAACCCGATTCCACAGATGCTCGGATTCCAGTCCAAAACCATATTCACAGGTGACCGGGACTCCGGCTTTTTTCATAATGATATAAAATGCCAGCGCATATCCGTTACATGCCGAATCGCCTCTGTACAGAGTATTACATGCGCCACCGGATGAGCGGTTATATTCATTATGTAAGATAATATAATCATGTACCGCTTTCACCTTCTCGTAATCTGACAGCCCCTTTATCTTCCCCGAAATCTGTCCGGAACGGATAAATACAAGAAAGCTTTTTAACCGGCTCATATGATTGATCTTTACCGCTACTTTTTCTCCACCTGAATCCGGCGTATATACATAAGAAAATGCATAGAATTCTCCACCTGCATACATATTCTTTTCCATCAACTTGTCAAGGACCGACTGATAATCCATATACGGTTCCCCTGTTGTCTTTAGCGTAACCGTATTCTTATACCTTGAAGCGGCTGTTGCTACTGCATCATTGATCTCTTCGTATGTTGACAGTCTTCCTGTCGATACCGGCAGCATCTTTAAAACGACACAGTAAACAATAAACAACAGAATGATTCCCTCAATTACGATCTTTACTTTTTTCCCTTTTGACATTTTTCTCTCCTCTTTTTTTACATTCTTGATACGATTCATTATACCTCATTTTTCACTATTACAAAATCCTATTACCTGCACTTTTCCGTTTTTTATTCGTTCAAATTTCTTATCTTATTTACAAAAAAATTTTTATTTACTTCTTATTTATACATGATATAATAAAAAAGTCTACGTTTTATTAAGAAATTTTTTCAATAAACCTTCTATTTGTCTGAAATCATAAGGGAAATCATTTCTATATTCATTCTGACATATCGATGCGTTTATAGTCACAAGGAGAGATTAAAAAGTGAAAGATACGATTGAGATCAGATGGCATGGCCGGGGCGGCCAGGGTGCCAAAACTGCTGCTCTGCTGCTTGCAGACGTAGCTTTTAAAACAGGAAAATACGTTCAGGGTTTTCCGGAATATGGTCCGGAGCGAATGGGTGCACCGATCACTGCTTATAACAGAATCAGCAGCGATCCGATCCGCGTTCATTCCAATATCTACACCCCACAGTATGTTGTTGTCGTTGACGAGTCCCTCTTGGAATCCGTGGATGTAACCGCCGGATTAAAAGAAGATGGTGCGATCGTCATTAACACCCCAAAGACACCGGATGAGGTTCGTCCTCATTTAAATGGCTACAAAGGAAAAGTTTATACATTAGATGCCCGGGAGATCTCGATGCAGACACTCGGCAGGAACTTCCCGAATTCTCCTATGCTTGCTGCTATCGTTGCAGTCAGCGGTATCATGGAGCAGGATGATTTCCTTGCAGATATGAGACTTTCCTATCAGCATAAATTTGCAAAGAAGCCTGAGGTTATCGATGGAAATATGAAAGCCCTTGAGCTTGCATTTAAGGAGGTAACCAAGTAATGAGAACAGATATCAGCAGAATACATGAGAAAAGTAAATATACAGAGATCACCCCCGGTAACCATGTGTACGGCGGTGGTACTTCCAAAGCATTTAACACAGGTGAATGGAGAACTGCTACTCCTGTCATAGATGAGAGCAAATGTGTACACTGTCTGTTATGTGCACCGGTCTGTCCGGACAGCTGCATCCCGGTCGTAGGCGGCAAACGTCTTGACTTCGATCTGAACCACTGCAAGGGCTGCGGTATCTGCGCTTATCAGTGTAAGTTTGGTGCTATTACGATGAAGGAGGGCAAATAAATGGGTATCAGAGAACGTTTATCAGGAAATGAAGCGGTGTCTTATGCGATCAAGCAGATCAACCCGGATGTCATGCCGGCATTCCCGATCACCCCTTCTACAGAGATTCCACAGTTTGTTTCTACATATATTTCAAATGGTGAGATCGACACAGAGTTTATTCCGGTCGAGAGTGAGCACAGTGCTATGAGTGCTGCGATCGGTGCAAGTGCTGCCGGCTGCCGTGTCTTAACAGCAACCTCATCCTGCGGTATGGCGCTGATGTGGGAGGAGCTCTATGTTGCAGCTTCCAACCGTCTGCCGATCGCACTGGCTCTTGTAAACAGAGCTTTATCCGGCCCGATCAACATCAACTGCGACCACTCAGACAGTATGGGTGCAAGAGATACCGGATGGATCCAGATCTATGCAGAGAATAATCAGGAAGCTTATGATAATTTCGTACAGGCTTACCGGATCGCAGAGCACAAGGATGTCCGTCTTCCGATCATGATCTGTCAGGATGGTTTCATCACCAGCCACGCAGTTGAGAATATCGAACTGTTAGAGGATGACAAGGTAAAAGCATTTGTCGGTGAATACAATCCGGAACAGTACCTGTTGAATCCAAAGATGCCTATGGCAGTCGGTCCATATGCAACTTCTCCATTCTATATGGAATCCAAAATGAATCAGAACGAAGCTATGAAGAATGCCAAGCAGGTGATCTTGGATGTTGCGAATGATTTTGCAAAAATCTCAGGCAGACAGTACGGCTTCTTTGAGGAATATAAATTAGAGGATGCTGATTATGCGATCGTTATGATCGGTTCCGCAGCAGGAACGACAAAAGAAGCAATCGATGCATTACGCGCACAGGGCAAGAAGGTCGGCTTATTAAAGCTCCGTGTCTTCCGTCCATTCCCAGGTGAAGAAATTGCTAAGGCGCTGGCTCATACAAAGGCAGTTGCGATCTTAGACCGTTCCGAAGGCTTCCGTGCAGGCGGCGGTCCTTTATCCGCTGAGATCAAGGAGCACCTGTATGATATCGGAGCTTCTACAAAGGCTGTCAGCTATATCTACGGTCTTGGCGGCAGAGATTATACAACAGTGGAAGCAACCGATGTATTTAACCAGTTAGAGGAAATGATCGAGCAGGGCAAGACCATTCCACAGTATCAGTATATTGGACTTAGAAAGTAAGGAGGTAAGACAAAATGGCATATAATTTTAAAGAAGTAATGAACAAGCCTGAGCGTCTTGCTCCGGGTCATAGAATGTGTGCAGGCTGCGGCGGTACGATCGCAGTTCGTAATGTACTCCGTGCCCTTCATGAGGGTGACAAAGCAGTTATCGGTAACGCTACCGGATGTCTGGAGGTTTCCACCTTCATGTATCCATATACTGCTTACGAAGACAGTTACATTCATAATGCATTTGAAAATGCAGGTGCTACCCTCTCCGGTGTAGAGACTGCTTATCATGTATTAAAGAAAAAGGGTAAATTAGATGAAACATACAAATTCATAACATTTGGCGGTGACGGCGGTACTTACGATATCGGTCTTCAGTCTTTATCCGGTGCTATGGAGCGTGGTCATGACATGGTATATGTCTGCTACGATAACGGTGCTTACATGAATACCGGTATCCAGCGTTCTTCTGCTACTCCGATGTATGCAGATACAACTACCACTCCTGTCGGTTCCCAGTCAAACGGTAAGATGCAGAACCGTAAGGATCTGGCACAGGTTATGGCAGCTCATGATATCCCTTATGTCGGTCAGACTACTCTGCTTGGCAACATGCGTGATATCTATGAGAAATCCGAAAAAGCCATCTACACACCGGGTGCTGCTTTCTTAAATGTTATGGCTCCTTGTCCTCGTGGCTGGCGTTATCCTACCGAACAGATCATGGATATCTGTAAGCTGGCGGTTGAGACCTGCTACTGGCCTTTATTTGAAGTCATCGAAGGCAAATGGATCTTAAGCTATTCTCCTAAGAAGAAGCTTCCGATCGAGGACTTCTTACGGACACAGGGTCGTTTCAAGCATTTATTCAAGCCTGAAAATGAGCATTTACTCGTTCAGTATCAGGAGGAAGTGGATCGCCGTTGGGAGGATCTGCTGTTCCGCTGTTCGAAGAACTAATCACATACGAAAACGGACGAATCCCCTCTATGGTGTGTTCTACATATTCATTCCGCAAGTCGTTTGCACTCTATTCTAACGCAACGGTGCTAAGCTCGTCGCATATAGCGACTCACTAAGAACCGGCGTTAGAAAAGGCTTGCTTCATGAATAGTAAAACACACCATAGCGGGGATTCTGTTTTTTATTAGTCGATAACTTCTTCAGCTCCACAGCTACAAACTCTCTTGTGTAAAGTAATAGTACCAACAGCCCACTTTTTTCTGCATTTTACAGCTGTATCCGTTCCCGCCTCTTCCAACTGATATAGCCATACATATCATTGATAAAGAAGATACCGAAATTCACAACGACCGGAATATAGGCAGGGTTCTCCATCGAGGCAAGCACCCATAAAATGATCAGTACAATATCATTTGCCGCATACCATACTGCATAATACGAGGAACGGAGCATCGTAAGTGCTGCTGCCAGAAAACTGGTTATGATCGATATGGTGCTGAATATAATATTCGGAGTATCGAATACAACTAAAATATAATAAAATACTGCCGTTACGATCACGCCGGATATAATAAGCCCTATGATGTGCTTCCGGTTCAGCTTCTGGATCTTTACGACATTTCCGTTTCCACCGGACGGATTTCTAAGCCATGTGATCGTAGACCAGATCGCCATCGGCATTGTCATGCCAAGGTATGTGATCATCTCGCCCCAGTAATGGAACCGATAGGAAATGATCCCATAAAGGATGCTGAATATCACCATCAGGATCTGCGCCCATACATTTCCCTTTGCTGCAAAGATCAGCGAAGTTACACCTACCAATGCTGCTACCAGAGTCAGCAGATCAAAATCGGTTGTCAGCAGGTTCGATATGCATACAATACAAATAGATCCTAACCAGATGATCCATTCCTTTTTTGTTAATTCTTTCATTGGATTGTTCATGTTTTCTTTCTCCTGTGCCGCTATTCTAATATATAATCATGATTTCCGCAAGAAGCCGCAAAAAAATACCCCATGACGATCATCGGTTCTCAAAATTCTGAGTACCAATAATCTGTCATGAGGTATCTTCATTATGTATCAGCTTACAGCTTTGTTACATTTGCAGCCTGAGGTCCTTTTTCTCCCTCAATTACTTCGAACTCAACTTTGTCGCCTTCCTCCAATACTTTGAAACCAGACATATTTAAAGCTGAGAAATGTACAAAAATGTCATCACCATTCTCATCGCTGATAAATCCATATCCTTTTTTTGCATTAAACCATTTTACTGTACCTGTTTTCATTTGAATTTCCTCCTAAAACTTAATACCTGGAAAACTAAAGAGGCACAGAGCTTCTCGCTCTGTGCCTCTTTGCACTTCTCCTATATTATATTGCTTGGATTATCTTTTTGCAAGTGTTTTTTATAAATTTCTTTTTCATTGACCAAATCTTACATCCGGCATATCCTTCTCGTGCTCGCCGATCATCTTCTCCATCCAGATCATATCGTACCATTCACAAAACTTATAGCCGCTGTTATGAAAACGCCCAACCAGCGTAAAGCCCATTTTTTTATGGAATCTGTAACTGTCATCCGTCAGATGTCCGCTCTCTGCTGCCGGACTTGCGATACAGGCATTCATGTTCAGGATTCCCATTTCCTTCAGTAGTTTTTCCAGATTCTCATATAGGGCTTTGCCAAGCCCCAACTGCCTGCAGTCTTTTCGGATATATATCGTTGTTTCCACTGACCAGTCATATGCCTTTCTGTCTTTGAAACCTGCTGCATATGCATAGCCTGCGATCTTCCCATCCACGACTGCCTTTATGTATGGATACTTTGCTGAGATCTGCTCGATCCTGTTCCTGAATTCATCTACAGACGGTACTTCATATTCAAATGATATTGCTGTTTCTTCTACATAGGGTGCATAAATGGCGAGAAGCTCCTCCGCATCCGCTGTACTTACTTTTTCTATCTTCATGTCTTCTCCTTATGCCTACAAAAAATGCTGCACCGCACAAGTACGATCCAGCATTTTTTATTATTTCTTAGTAGTCTTCTTTGAAACTGCCGCTTTTGTCTGTGCAGGATTCGTCTTACTTACTGTTTCTTTTGTCTTTGTCGCAGCCGTCTTCTTCTCCGGCTCCTTTTTTACAACTTCCGTCGTCTCTACATTCTTCTTTTCCGTTGCAGTTTTCTTCGCAGCCGTTTTCTTCGCAGCCGCGCGTTTTGCTGCTGCCGCTTTCTTTTCTGCCTCTTTCTTCTTCAGAATATCCTCCGGTGTTACATCGGTGTAATCATATTCCAGAACAACAGTAGAAAGTGGCGGTACTGTTACACTGATCGAATAAGGCATACGTTCTGTCTTCTTATCGATTGCCTTAATCTTACCACTATTTAATCTGCCTGCTCCGCCAAACTGTACGTCATCGGAATTCAGAACTTCTTTATATGTTGTGAAGCAAGGTGCTCCAACTTCATAATTATCATATTCAACCGGCACGAAATTGCAGATAAATAACAACTGCTTACTTGGTGTAGAACCTCGACGGATAAATGAAACCACACCCTTATCCGGATGGTCACAGTTGATCCACTCAAAGCCCATCACATCGCTGTCATTTGCATATAACGCATCATTTGCATTGTACAGATTATTTAACGCTTTTACCCAACGCTGTACACCCTGATTCAACGGATTGTCAAGGACAAACCAGTCAAGACTTCTTGCCTCGCTCCACTCGCGCGGCTGTGCAAATTCCTGACCCATGAATAACAGCTTTTTGCCCGGATGACCATACATATAACCATATGCCAGACGAAGATTTGCAAATTTCTGAGGTTCGCTTCCCGGCATCTTATTGATCATTGAACATTTCAGATGTACGACCTCATCATGTGAAATGACAAGAACATAATTCTCTGCATATGTATAGGATAAGCTGAAGGTCAGCTTGTTATGGTTAAAGCTTCTGAAATATGGATCCATCTTCATGTACTCGAGGAAGTCATTCATCCATCCCATATTCCATTTGAACAGGAAGCCAAGTCCGTTCATGGATGCCGGAGCAGTCACACCGGCCCATGCAGTTGATTCCTCTGCGATCAGGAATGCTCCCGGATTCTTTTCTTCCATAATAGCATTGATATTCTGCAGCAGCTTAATTGCATCCAGGTTCTCATTGCCGCCATTTTCATTTGGAAGCCACTGTCCATCCTGCTTACCGTAGTCCAGATATAACATGGATGCAACAGCATCTACCCGTAACGCATCGATATGGAACTTCTCTACCCAGAAAAGTGCATTTGCAATCAGGAAGTTTGCAACCTCTGCTCTGCCATAATCGAAAATATAAGTACCCCAATCCGGATGCTCGCCTCTTCTTGGATCCGGATGCTCATAGAGCGGCATACCATCAAATCTGCCAAGCCCGTGTGCATCCTTCGGGAAATGTGCAGGTACCCAGTCTAAGATGATACCGATTCCCTTACTATGTAAATAGTCAATAAAATACATGAAATCTTCCGGTGATCCGTATCTGGATGTCGGTGCATAATAATTCGTTACCTGATAGCCCCAGGAACCATCAAACGGATACTCTGCGATACCCATGATCTCCACATGTGTATAGCCCATATCCTTTACATAATCCGCAACCATCGGAGCTAACTCTCTATAACTGAAGAAGCCGCTGTCATCGTCTTCAACTTTCTTTCTCCATGAACCGAGATGCATCTCATAGATGGTCATCGGCATCTTCATGCGATCTGTTCTGCTATAGGTTCTTCTCTTATTTACCCATGCGGTATCCTTCCACTTGTAGGACGTCAGATCTGCAACAACCGAACCATTGTCCGGACGCATCTGTGCCTGATTTCCGTATGGATCACTCTTATATAAGACCTCATCATAACGGGTCAGAATCTGGTATTTGTATACTGCACCGGAAAGCACATTTGGAATAAACAGCTCATAGATTCCACCGTTTGGTCGAAGCTGCATCGGATGTAAATTACCATCCCACATATTGAAATCACCGACAACGCTGACTCTCCGCGCGTCCGGAGCCCATACCGCAAAATAAGTTCCTTTTACGCCATCGATCGTCATCGGATGTGCTCCAAATTTATTATAGATCTCGTAGTGCTTGCCTTCCGCAAATAAATAAGAATCAAAATCTGAAATCTGGCTGTCAAATGCATATGGATCTGCTGTCGTAACAGTCGTTCCATCCTCATAAGTTGTTACCAGATTATATTTTGTTCCGCTAAATTCCTTCTTAGGGAAAAAGATCGCATAGAAGCCCTCATCCGTTACCTTCTCCATCGTATGAACTTTTTTACCTGTTCTGGATGTAACCTTCACTTCCACCGCATGTGGACGATAGGCTGTGATGATCTGTCCTTCCCCATATTCATGAATACCCAGCAGATGCTTTGGTGCATTCAATTTACCTGCGATCAGTTCATCATACAGTACCCAGTTGATCCAATCGTTGATTCTCTTGTTCATATAACCCTCCTGAATATATTAGAATTTGTGTGGCTGTGTCTTTCGCCAGCTTATCAGTCGTACTATGATCGTTATAACAAGTCCGGCAAGTATCACTCCTGTATAGATCAGGAACATCCGAAGTCCCAGATTATCCGGGATCAGCGAGATCAGTCTGTCATCCCCTGAGAAAAATACATCATACCTGCCTTTAAATACCATCTCACGAACGCCATAGAAAATGCCGCTTCCGGATACCGCAAGCAGGATCAGTGATACCATTCCGATCACACTTGCTGCAACGCCGCCCCATACGACACATTCATACATTCGTCTTTTCTTTACTGCCAGAAATCCTATGATAAGCAGGATCACCGACAGGAACATCATTCGTTTCGCCTCATCCTTCACCTTCTTCAACTGTCTAAGCTGCGTCAGGTTATAGTCGTAAAGCTTCACATTTCCTTTATCAAAATCAACATTATTTCCGGTTTCCTTCAGTCCATCCGCAATGATACTGTACTCCAGCCACGCCTCGAACTCCGTCAGAGCAGTTTCCGAACCATCTGCTTCATCTGTCTCAAATGTTCGTCCGGTCATCTCTGATGTGTACTCTGCCTCACTGATATTCACTCCCTGGAATGAGATAAACACCGCAGACGACACGATCAGCATTACAACTGCAATCGCAAGGATCACCTGAAAAAATCTATATTTAAACATGATTATCTATCCTGATTTCTATTCTAAAGTCTTATTTGACACATCAAATAAATTATATCGTTCTTATTACGCACATTAATTATTTTACCATTTTAATTGACTTGTGTAAAGAAAACATACTGCTTTCTTCATTATATATTTCTGCCACATACTGTCTTCGCTCTTAAATTTTATTTTATTAAACATATTACTTTGATCCATAAAGACTTGGCAGATAAGATAATTGCAGCATGCTAATATTTTAAATGTTCCGATACAAAATAAAAGCAATATAAAATGTTAAGACATCGCGAAGATTTCGTTATGAGGTTTGTGCTAACCGTCAGCATCAAGCCCATGTTTGAGTCCATAAGGACGAGTTTGGGCGACTGCTGACAAATCAGTTGCACGAACCGAATAGAAATCTTTACTGTCTTGCATTATATTATCTGACCGACATTCCATGTCTGAAATCAATTTTCAATTAACAACGATCATCTGCCAAGTTCACGCAGGTCAAAGTAATATGGGCAGATGTCTTCGTAATGGCCATCCTTCATGCGAAAGCCCCCCGGAATCGTTCCAAGCTGCGTAAATCCAAGCCTCTCATAGAGGTGCCTTGCATGCACATTCGTAGCCACCACCGCATTAAACTGCAGCACCAGATAATCATGCGCCTTTGCATGCGTCAGGCAGTCAGACACCAACTTCTCTCCGATATGAAGCCCTCTTACATCCGCATCTACCGCATAGCTGGCATTGCAGATATGACCGCAGCGTCCGACATTATTTGGATGCAGGATATAAAGTCCGAGCACCTTTCCTGTGTCTGTATCCTCTGCCACCGCGGTATAGGTCTGTCCTGCAAAGAATCCCCTGCCTGTCTCCTCTGTCAGGTCATCCTCCTGTGGAAAAGCAACTCCATCATCTACCACACGGTTCCAGATGCGGTTCATCTCCTGTATGTCTGAATCTTTATATTCTCTGATCTGTATATTCATCTTTCGTCCTTCTTTCTTATTTTATGCATCATTATAAGCCCGTATCAAACAGGCTTCAAGAATATAAATATAGACAATCCACAAAAATCATCTTAAAATGCATATAATGAAAATCTGCTTGACTGGAAACTGCGAAGGAACGAACTTCTTCTCTGTGAAAACAGTCTGTACGGATGAAAGGAGTATAACCACATATGTTATTTGAACTGATAAAAGATCATTTATTCTTAAGTATATATATCCTGATCAATCTGATCGTGTTTTTCCTGTATGGCATCGACAAATGGAAAGCCATTCATCACAAATGGCGCATCCCGGAAGCCCACCTGATCCTTGCCGGAGTATTCGGAATCTTTGGTGCCGTTCTTGGTATGCTGTTATTCCGACATAAAATCAGGAAGCCCAAATTCTACATTGGGCTTCCTGCAATCTTCATTCTTGAACTTGTGTGCGTGATCTTATACATAAAATATCATTGAAATATTTTTGCTTTTATGATCATTTGTCATTTGTGAATATCAGCTATTCATAAATAACGGCTATCCTATAAAAGTCATATTAATGATGCATCAGCGTTCCGTACATCTCCGGTCTGCGGTCACGGAACACGCCCCATTCTCTACGCATCTGTGCGATCGCATCCAGATCAAATTCATGGACAAGCACAGATTCTGTCTCACGGTCTGCCTCCTCCACGATCGTTCCGGTCTGATCTGCGATAAAGGAAGAACCGTAAAATGTCATTGAAGATTCATCGTCCGTCTCGGTTCCGATACGGTTCGATGCGATCACCGGCATAATATTGGCTGCTGCATGTCCCTGCATCGCATGCTGCCAGTGTGACTTGGAATCAACATTTAATGTAGGCTCGCTTCCGATCGCAGTCGGATAGAATAACAGCTCTGCGCCAAGAAGTGCCATGCTTCTGGCAGCCTCCGGAAACCACTGATCCCAGCAGATGCCAACGCCGATATCTGCATATTTTGTCTTCCATACCTTAAATCCGGTATCTCCCGGTGTAAAATAAAACTTCTCCGCATATGGAAGTCCATCCGGGATATGGGTCTTACGATATGTTCCAAGGATCGTTCCATCTGCATCAATGATCGCTATTGTATTAAATGCTGTATTTCCTGCCTTTTCATAAAAGCTGATCGGCAGAACAACCTGAAGCTCTTTTGCAACCTCGGTAAATCGTTTTACTGCTGCATTTCCTGAAAGTGGCTTTGCCAGATCAAAATATTCAAATTTCTGCTTCTGACAGAAATACGGAGTTTCAAATAATTCCTGTAACAAGATAATATTTGCACCTTCTGCTGCTGCCTTTCGAACCAGCTTCTCTGCCTTGTCTAACACTTCTTCTCTATTCCAGCTACAGCTCATCTGGGTAGCCGCTACCTTTACCTTTCTCATACTCATATCCTCCTGTTATCAAAATATCTATATACTGTTATCAGAACATCTTATTTCTTTATCCTATATTTTCTGCCATTGATTTCCGGCTTACCTTCTACTTACATCTGCCAAATCTATCTTCCACCGGTTGTCTGTTTTCAACGGCTTATATTCCACTCGCACCTGCCAGATTATTCAGTCTGTCATATATCGTCTGTCCCTCAAATATATTCCATACCACTTTGGTATCCGGTATCTTCTCAGAATCGATCGTAAACAGATTCCGATCCAGCACGATGAGGTTTGCACATTTGCCTTCTTCGATCGAACCGGTTCGGTCTTCTGCCTGATAGACGTAAGCAGCTCCGTAGGTATATCCTTTTAAGACTGTCGCCATATCAATGACCTCCCACGGATTCTGACCGGATATTCTTCCATCTGCATCCTTTCTGGTCACTGCCGCATAGATTGTCTGAAATGGATCTAATCCCACAACCGGATAATCCGTTCCGACTGCAAATGCCGCTCCTGTATTCATGATACTTTTCATCGGCCATTCATATCTGCACCGCTTCTTTCCAAGCCGCACGATCTTGTCATTATTGGACAGGATCAGATGATATGGCTGCATCGATGCTACAACATCCAGTTCCTTGAATCTCCTGATATCATCGGGATGAATATTTTCGATATGCTCGATCGTATTTCTGAGATCCTTTCTTCCGGTTCTTTTTTCCGCTTCCTCGTACATATCAAGCGCCATGCGCACAGAACCATCTGCGATACAATGAAGTCTGACCTGTATGCCTGCCTCATTTGCCGCAGTGATCTCCTCCTGCATCTTCGCTCTCGGCCAGAGCGGAAGTTTCTCCCCACAGGTATCCGGGCGGTCTGTATATGGCTCTAAGAGCAGTCCGGTATAAGTCTCCGTCACCCCATCAATAAACCCCTTTAAACCGGTGATCTGAAAATGTCTGGAATCCAGTTTTTCCTTCATCTCAAAGAACTTTTCAAATGAGGTATAGCCAAATAACTTCGTGTAGACATATACATTTGCATACAGCCCTTCTTCATCATCCAGCTTTTTCAGCAATTCATATTTCTTATAAGTCTCTTCTGTATAATCTTCTGCAAACATCTCACTTAAGCCTGCAACTCCGTTCTCCGCAAGTACCTGTTTGAAATGTCTGTGTATTTCTGTCATTTCTTCATCCGTAAAATCCATGAACTTTTCCATGGCGGGCGCATAGGCTTCCGGTTCGATCAACATTCCGGTAAGCTCTCCATCCGGGTAAGTCTCGATCATGCCATTTGCAAGACTCGGATTCGGTCTGATCCCGGCTTCAGCAAGTGCTGCTGAATTCAGCCACATGCTGTGTGCATCCGCACATTCCAGATATACCGGAGTATCCGGGAAATATGCATCCAGACTTCGCTTGTCCGGCATACGATCCTCCGTCCAGTTCCCGATAAACCATCCAGTTCCGCGGATTCGCTTCTGTCCGGGATGCGCCTTTACATATGCCGCCATCTGCTCCACACATTCCTGTTCCGAATGGCAGACATCCAAAATGTTGCATACATATTCACTTGCGGCTACCGCTCCGGTAAATATATGGGTATGTGCATCGATAAAGGACGGCATGACAAGCTTGTCACCCATATCGTATATCGGAACATCCGCCGGAACGGCATTTGTCTCATCATATGGCAGGAGCTTCTTGATCCTGTCACCTTTGATCCAGACAGCAAGCGGCTTACAGCTATCCGCCCGACCATCAAATACTGCCCGGCTCTTTATAATATATTCTGCCATATCACATGCCCCCTTTTACTCTAAACTATAAATCCACAGATCAGGAAACCAACGATCGACAACATAGCTGCGATCATAACATATGGAAACTGGGATACTGCATGTTCCATATTATCAATACCTGCACTGTTCGATGACAGAAGCGTTGCATCACAGTAGAAGCATGCATGGCTTCCAAATGCACCACCGGAGATAATTGCTGCCATGATCAGAACCGGGTTTGCGGAGATTGCTGCGCCAAGCGGGAATACGATCGGTGCAACGACTGCACTCATGCCCCAGAAGGATCCGGTTGCAAAACAAAGCGCCGCAACAAGGATAAATGTGATCATCGGGAACAGAGAGCCTGTTAATAATGGCTGTGCAAGATCGATTATATAATCTGTCATGTTAAGCTGTTCTGTTACCTTCTGCAATAAGAACGCAAGTACCAGTAAGGTAAGGGTTGGAAGCATATCCGCAAATCCCTTTACAATCACACCAAAGATCTCATTTGCAGCTATAATCTTTCTTGGAAGATACATCAGCATACAACATGCGATTGCAAGTACAACTGCCAGAAGAAGATCACCTGTGATAATGGCGATCGCTACAAGGACTGCCATCGGAATAACGAAATCCCAGATATTTCCGTCTTCTTCATAACCTGCACGGTCTTCATGATTGTACTTTCTGCTGGCATCACTGTAGACCTTTCCGGTCTCCTCTACACGCTTATATGCTTTCTTCATACCACCAAGCTTTGGCATGATTCCCATACAGAATAAAAATACGATCAATAATATAATGATTGGATAAAAACAGAATGGAATGGCACTTAAGTACGCTTTCATACCGGAGGTGAATCCGTATGCCTGCACACTCGGCTGATCAATAAACAGGCTTGCATAGAAAACTGCCCATGTTGAAAACGGAAGAAGTACACAGACCGGAGCACCTGTGGAATCCAGCATGAACGCCAGTGTCTCTCTCGGTATCTTACGTTTATCATAAACACCCTTCATACAGGCACCGATCGATAAAACGTTCAGATAATCATCTACAAAGATCAATATACCAAGTATAAATGTGGTAAGTAATGTCTTTCGCTCTGAATTACATAATTTGGAAACCAGCTTAGAAAAACCATAATTTCCCTTTGCTGTCTGAAGTAAGGCAATCAGGCTGCCGAACAATCCGCATACCACAACGATCCAGACATTTTCCGAAATCGTCTCCTGAAGCATCGTACACCATTGTGTCAGAAATGAACCTTTAAATAATAATGCCGCGCCGACCAGAGAACCCCCGATCATAAATTCTTCGCAGCGATGTGTCAGTATCGAACCGACAATTACGATCAGCACTATTAACAGTGCCACTAAGCCATGTGTCATAACCATTCTTCCTTTCTGTCTTGTATTTTTTCCTGTAAAACGAAAAAAGGCGTATCCGCAATGCCGTATGACATTACAGATACGCCTTCGTATCAACTGCTTTTAGTTTACAATTCCATTTACTTATTTACAATTATTATATATGATAAGTTTCTACTTAATTTTAATTACATCCAATCCTTATTAATCACTGATAAACTTCTCACGTACCAGTTCTGCCAGATACTTTGCAGTACCTTCTACACCGAGCAGACTGCTGTTGATCAGGATATCACAATGATTGATGTCTCCCGGCTTATATCCGGCATAATTCATGTGATAGGAATCACGCGCCTCATCAACGGCTACGATCATCTTACGGGCTTCATCGATTTCCAGTCCCATCGAATTCACACAATTCTCAACACGATCCGGGTACGGAGCATAGATGAATATATTCATCACATTGTCCATCTCACTTAAGATAAAGTCAGAGCAGCGTCCAACGATCACACATGAGCTTTTCTCTGCAAGAAATCGTATGATATTCTGCTGTGCATCGAAAATATCATCCTGTGTACTGTTCGTGCCACCGCCAAGCGGAAGTACCATTCTGGAAAACGGATTCTTGAAGATCTTCTTTGCGCTTTCTTCTTCTTCGTCTACAACAGAAGCGGGAAGCTTCAACTGCTTGGCTGCCTGATCCACGATATCTCTGTCGTAATACTCTATTCCCAGTTGTTCTGCCATCAGTTTTGCGATTGGTCTTCCAAGGCTTCCGAACTGTCTCGTAATTGTTATAACATATTTTTTATCCTTCATCCGCAACGCTTCCTTTCTCTGATCTCTTTTTCGTTTTATAGCTTATCTCAATTTCCTACTGTTTTTCAATTATTAATTTGAGGTAAATGCTAATCATTTTCGGTAGTATATACTTGAAAACAAGTATTTTGCAATATATAATTGTATTTATATAACTTTCAACCGGATGGCTTGCTACGCAAATGAAGCGGTCTTGGCATCTGCCTGAAAATCAACATCATTTCACGCGAAGGAGACCCACAATGGAAAAGAACAACTTTCTGATCTATAACGATATCGTATATACGCTGTACCAATGTAAATCCTATGAAGCACTGAGAGATGAATTTCTCCCAAGGCTTCGCCTGCTGATCCCATTTACTTATGCGAGCATTATCTCCGTCAATCCGGAAAACCGAACTGAGATCGTACCGACTCCGGTCTGCTTTCCTGATTATTTCTATGAAGCAGAACTGCTCTACATCGATCATATGAGTGAGGATCATCTGCTCTGGATCAACAATGTACGGGAATCCCAGCTTGTAAGAGAAAGCGATCTGGTAAATGATGATGTCCGTCTGAACTCTTCTCTCTATCAGCACTGTTATCAGAAATTCCATGTCTACGATTCCTTACAGTACAGCATGATCTGCAGTGGAGAATTCTCCGGTATCCTGACGCTGTTTCGGACCAAGATCGATGGGGATTTTACAGACGATGATATGTTCTTCTTCCGTTCTCTTGGCAAACATATCAACGTAACCTATGAACAGATCCTATATCCGGAAAAAAAGAAAGGCCATACCGCTCTTGCAAACCGTATCCCGGCACTTGCAAAAGGCTATGACCTTACTCCACGAGAGACAGAGATCCTGTCTCTGATCTTTTCATTTGCAAATAACGATGAGATTGCAGCCACTCTCGGGATCAGTGAGAACACGATCCAGAAGCACTTACAGAATATCTTCCGAAAGACCGGAACCTCATCAAAATGGGATCTACTCCGTCTTTCCTGATTCTTCCGGATAGACTAAGCCCCAGTTCTTTCGAAGGTCTGTCATGATATTCATGACATCTCCGGTAAAAGGCATCTGCATCCGGCTTACATCTCCGGACTGTACCGCTTCTTCCATATCCCGCATCTCATATTCAAGCGCACGCTTTGTTTCACCGGCTTCTACCGGTGTAACTGCTCCGCTTGCAGCATCTACGATAATCGCTTTATCAGCTCTTGGATATTCCATGATCTCGATATACCCTTTTTCGCAACTGATCATTGCACGCTTTGGCTGCTTTGAATGCATGGACAACGTAATAGCCGCCATCTGCTGTTCTTTATTCATCAGGATGATGCTTGCCTGCTCATCCGTCCCTGTCGGTGCGAACCGCACCTGACTCATCACCTGATCCGGTGTCTCTGCCATGAAGCTGCGCATCAGACTGAGTGCATATACTCCGATATCAAGCAATGCACCACCGGCAAGATTGATGTTAAAGAAACGATTATTCATATCATATTCTTTATAGCTTCCGAAATTCAACTGTATCATCTGAACCTTTCCGAGTTCACCGGATGATACGATCTCCCATAATTTCTTATATAATGGCATATGCCAGATCGTCATGGCTTCCGCCAGTATCACATGATGCTCCTCTGCAATCTGCAATGCCTCATTTAATTCATCACTGTTCAGCGTGATCGACTTCTCACACAATACATGCTTGCCGTTTGCAAGTGCCAGTCTCAGGAATTCAATGTGGGTATTATGTGGCGTTGTAATATAGATAATGTCGATCTCCGGATCTGTAAACATCTCATGAAAATCATCATATACCTTTGTTACATGATATTTCTCCGCAAATGCAACTGCCTTCTCATGGGTACGGTTTCCTACCGCATATAAGGATTTACCCATCTGTTCCAGTGCCTGTGCCATTTCATTTGCAATTACACCTGTACCAAGTACTGCCCATCTTAATTCTTTTGCCATTTCTTCTTCCTCCTGTGCAAAAAAATGTATGATTCCCTGTATGTACCCGTATCCCCTGTGTTCTAGTTCTCTGCTACGATCTTACCGTTGCAGATCGTGTAATGAAGCTTTCCCGGAAGTGTCCAGCCAAGAAATGGTGAATTCGAGGCTTTGGAATGGAAATGTTCAACGATCCATTCTTCATTTTCTCCAAATATCACAATATCGGCCGGTGCTCCTGCCTGGATGCTGCCCGGTGTCATCCGGTAGAACTCCATCGGGTTCTTACTCATCAGCTCCATAAGCTTCATAAGTGTGATGTAGCCCGGCTGTACCAGTGAACGGATTCCCAGTGCCAGTGATGTCTCAAGGCCTGTGATCCCACTCGGTGCCTGTGCCATCGGACGTGCCTTTTCTTCTGCACTGTGCGGTGCATGATCGGTTACGATCATATCGATCGTGCCGTCCTGAATACCTTCAATGATCTTCAACCGGTCCGCTTCTTCTCTGACCGGTGGGTTCATTCTTGCCATTGTTCCATAGGTCAGAACTGCATCCTCTGTCAGTGTAAAATGATGTGGTGTTGCTTCTGCATGAACATCCGCACCAAGCTTCTTTGCCAGCCTTACTAACTCAACGGAATTTCCGGAACTGATATGCTGAATACAGACAGATGCTCCTGTATGAAGGGCAAGGATACAGTCTCTTGCGACCATGACATCCTCTGCTGTTCTGGAAGCCCCACCATAGCCAAGCTGCTCGGATACTGCTCCCATATTCACACCTGCACCTTTTACAAATGCAGGATCTTCTTCATGCAGACTGATCGGCAGATCAAGCGCTTTCGCACGAAGCATTGCCTCCGTTAAGACTTCTTCATCCATGATCGGAATACCATCATCTGTAAATCCGGCAGCACCATGTTCTGCCAGCAGTTCCATATCCACAAGTTCTTTTCCCTTCAGATCCTTTGTAACGGTCGCCGTCTGGATCACATGGATCCCGGTCGTTTCCCCTTTTCTCTGAATATACTCAAGTGTCTCTACATTATCAACTGCCGGCTTCGTATTTGCCATACAGATAACCGTCGTAAATCCGCCATAAGCGGCAGCCTCTGCTCCGGTCTCGATGTCCTCTTTATAAGTAAAGCCCGGATCTCTGAAATGTACATGGGTATCGACCAGCCCCGGTGCAACCACCAGACCTTCCGCATCGATCACGCGAACATCACCTGTACCATACTTTTCCCTGCATGCTTCCGGATCTATCTGCTGTTCCACTTCTGTGATCACCGCACCATCAACCAGCACATCAAGCTTCCGATCTGTATTTGTCACAGGATCCACAACCCTGCCGTTCTTTATTAATAACATGCAATATCCTCCTGATATATACTATCCGCAGGCATGTGCCTGCACTGCCAGTTTACCACAGACCCACTTTTTCTGACAACTGCCAGTTGTATACCTATAAGGAAAATTACAGCCATCAGTCCCAACTGTATGCTATATACCACTATTCAAAAAACATGCTCGTTTTTCTATTTGAAACACATGCCCTATTCGCAGTAGCTCCGTGCAAACTCGCTCTTCGAGCTCAGACATACACTCGCTACTGCTGGCAATGTGTTTCAAATAACGACAAACTGAGCAATTGTTTTTTTGAACAGTGATATAGCATACAGTTGGAACTGATGGCTGTAATTTTCTTCTGCCAGTATGCATCATACAACTGTAAATGGTAATTTCTGATTCTTCTAAATAATGACTGAGTCCATTGAATTTCCAAAGTAGCATTATATATTTTAAGTAAAATACATATATATTTCCAGCAAGTTATATAACTTATAGCTATAGCGAGAAATTGTTTCCTTCTGCTACAGCTACAGGATATATGCAACTGCTATGAAAACAATTGCTCTATTTTTCGTCATGCGAAACACATGCCAGCGTCTGTGGGTGCATGTCTGAGCTCGAAGAGCGAGTTTGCACAGAACAGACGCGAATCAGGCATGTGTTTCGAATAGAAAAATGAGCATGTTTTCTGTAGTGCATATATCTTGCAGCTGTAACTGATAGAGACAATTTCTCACCCTTTCTCCTACTCGCGGTTTTTCAGCACTTCAGCAGGCACCATCTTGCGGATTCTGCGGATCAGCAGATGGTTGATGATGAAGTACAGGATCAGGATACCTGCGAAGATGGCAAGGTACATCCAGAATGGGAAGGACTTGTCGATACCGCAGGCAATATTCGGAACAAAGGCAGGCTCATAAGCCACATCCATGATCCATTTGGTCAGTGGAATCGAGATCAATGACCCTATCGTTATGATATAGAAATTACCATCCAGATACATCTTCTTCACTTCCTTATTTCGGTATCCGAAGATCTTAATCAACGCAATGTTGAAAGAAGACCGATCTATCATAACCTTCATCATCAGATACATAACAACAATGAAGATCAGAACAGATACTCCTCCGATCGTAAGGATCATTCCCTGCATTATATCCGAGAAGATACCGGCAGCCTTCTTCACATCGGTCTTTGTCGTTGTTGCATATAATCTTCCGGTCTCGACATCGAGTGCATGGTCGGAAAATACAACATTGAAATAATCCTCCGGTTCGTCGAATAACTCAAGTGCCTTGTCATATGGCATAAACACTATAAAGGATGGAGCATACTGCGCAACAGATGCGATCTCAAATGCATAGATCTTATCTGCTTCATCATCCTTTAGTGTCAGAATATCACCAACATCCAGACCGTATTTGTAAGCGATCGAAGAACTGATCGCAACCTTACTGGATGAATCTGACAGATCCACATCAAAGAACGGATTATTCTCTGTCAGTCCCATAACTGTTATGTCAAAGTTGTAACCGTAAATTTTCTTTTTCAGTGTCTTTGCATATGCCTCATATCCACCTTCCGGAACTTCCTCTGTCGGATATTTGTAGGTATACATATACTCATACTTTGTATCATTTACATAATCACGATTTACATTCGCACAGTAAGTATATATCTCCAGTGACATCATCGCCAGCAGAAGACTTACAAACATTCCAAATACTACCGTAAATCCGGTACGGCTCTCACGAAGCATCTGGCGGATCTTGAACAGATTCATGAAGCTCATATTTCCAAGCTTTATATTCTTGCCCTTACCAACCTTCTGCTCATTCCTGATCATTGTAAGAACCGGCTTCGACAGTCTCTTTCGGATAACCAGTGAATTAACGATTATAGAAATAACCGGTGGAACCACGATTCCATAAATGAACAGATATGGCATATAGATAACATCCAGATCCGGAAGGGAATAATAGTTGTAGCAGTCCTGCATCTGGATCGGCACACCAAGGCTTGAATATCCAAGCAGTGTTCCGATCAGACCTGAAACAAATGTGATCACAGTCGGAAGTGTTACATAATGTGCCATCAGATTCTTTCTCTTTACCCCAAGTGCATATAACGCACCGATAACGGCACTTTCCTGATCGATCGAATGTACAACGAACACTGATAATACATAAGAGATCAGTATCAACAGGATCGCACCTGCGATCGTACCAACGCTCCGGTATAATTCCTGATCACCGGAAGCCGCCTGAATTCTCGCATTATCCCCTGCCTTTACAAAAGTCATAAGGTTCTGTGCATCCTCTGAGAAGATGTCATCGATCATATCATCTGTCTCATCCTTTAACTCCTGAATACCATCCAGCAGTTCATTGGAACCATCTTCAGCTTCTTTTGTTCCGTCTGTATATTCTATAATTCCATCGTCAAATGCCTTAAGCTCCTTTAACTGTGACAACAGATCTTTATAAGAGAAACGCAGAATTGCATTGTCTGCACCATCAATCTCAGTCTGCAGAACAGTCTCAAAATTATCCTTTGTCAGTTCTTCTACACCATAATTCTTTAAGGTCTTATTTGCCTCCTTCAGATAAGCCTCAAAGATTTCTCCCGATGCATCTGTTAACTCTAAATTATGATCGGTCAGTTCAGCAAGTCCGTCCTTTAACTCTTTTACTCCATCTAACAGCTCCTGAATACCATCGGTCAGATCGTCCTTCTGTCCCATCGTACGATTCCAGTATTCTTGGAAAAATGGATCCTCTACATCTCCTGATGAGAACTCCAGATCCTCCAAACGGTCTTTTAATTCATCGTCCGTCATAGCACCATTTAACCGGTATGCATAATAATATTCCTCTGACTTTATACTTTTTTCTTCTGCACGAAGTGTATCGTATACGTCAGCTGCAACAAATCCTGTACCAAAATGCAGGCAGTCGCATCCGGTATCTCCCAGAGATTTTAATACGTTATCATAATCCGGTGTTGTCCCGATTCCGGTAATGGTAAATTCCCGTCCGCCAAATGTAAGCACATCACCTAATGATATATTATTCTTCTCTGCAAACTGGCGTTCTACCACCAGCTCATTTTTCTTTTCTGCAAGTGTACCTTTTACCAGATTAATCTTATTGATCTCATCTCTGTTTGCAAAGATACGGAGCGTATGATCTTCGTCGATCTCATAGTCCATATAGAACTGTGGCTCGATCGTCACACCATCGGCTTCCAGATCTTCCATTTCCTCATCCTTCATCGGTACGAACAATGAAAAATCTCCATCCTCAACACACTGTCTGCTGTCAGCATTCTCACTTCCGCGAATGATCGTCTCTGCTGCGCCGACCAGACTGACTACCAGATACATGGCAAGTATGATCAGAAGGGACAATGCCAGATATCTTGGAAGGTTGCTTTTGAAATCTCTCCAAATCCTTTTTCTCAATACTTTCTGCATCTTACAAATCCTCCAATTCTGCTGCCGGTACCTTTGTCTCATTGTAATAATCTTTCCTAATCTGACCATCCTTTACGATCACGACCTGATCGACCATATTCTTAATGGAATTATTATGCGTTACAATCAACATTGTCGTTCCATAGGTCGCATTGATCTTCTCCAGAAGGATCAGGATATCCCTTGATGTCTTGGAATCGAGTGCTCCGGTCGGTTCATCACATAAGAGCAGCTTCGGATTTTTGATCAGTGCTCTTGCGATCGCACATCTCTGCTGCTGACCACCGGACAACTGTGCCGGAAACTTATTCTGATGCTCTGTCAGTCCCAGTATCTCAAGCAACTCATCCATATTAAGCGGCTGATCTGTCAGATATTCACAGACCTGAATATTTTCCCGCACGGTAAGGTTTGGTACCAGATTATAGAACTGGAAGATAAATCCCAGATAATCTCTCCTGTAATCGGATAATTCATCTGCTTTCATACCTGCAATCTCGGTTCCATCCACCTTGATCGAACCGGACTCGATCGTATCCAGTCCACCGATACAGTTCAATAACGTAGACTTACCGGAACCACTGGTTCCCTGAATGACACACATATCGCCCTGCTTTACCTGAAGGGATACTCCCTTTAAAACCTGTATGTAGCTTCCACCTTCTCCATAACTTTTTTTTACATCTGATACCTCTAAATACATACTCGCTTCCTCCTGTTATTTTTTGCGCTTACATAACACCGTTATGTTGTTACCATTTTTTTAGCTATGCAAAATAAAATTTCACATAGCTTTTTGTTATCTATTCATCTCTCTGAAACAGTGCATACCATCCGGCAAGCAGATATTTCAATATGTCTCCCAGATGGGCAACTGCTTTTTCTTCATCAGGTTCATGTGTCAGCAAATGGACAAATGCATCGATCTGCATATGTGCCATCCAGTGTATCGTATAATCATCCGGTGCAGAAACTCCACACACCTTTGCCTGTGCGTCTGCCAGCATCCGGTAATTCTTCTCTGTAAATGCCACAAATTCATCAATACATCCTGCAAGACTTGATCCCTGACTCTTCGTCAGCAGAAGCTGTACCCGGTCATAGTTCTGATACAGTTCATGAATGATCCGCCGGGATGCATAGACGTCATCGCTGAAATCATCCTGCCCCTCCTGAAGCTCGCCTTTTACCTCCTGCAACTCCTGCTGCATATGTGCTTCCATCATCGTACGGATACTTCCAAGCACCGGTGCCACCAGTGAAGCAAATATATCATCTTTATCTTTAAAGAAGAAATATAATGCGCCGGTCGTCACACCTGCATTCTTACAGATATTACGGAGGGATGCGCCCTGATAGCCCTTCTCCATAAATTCATGCTCTGCGCTTGCAAGTAGCTTTTCTTTTGTCTCCCGATCGTCCTTCATCTCATCTCACCACCAGTTCTATTCCATTTCAACATATGAACAGTCATTCACATAACATCGTTATGTTACATCTAATATAAATATATGTCAAGCTTTTTTTTATGACAGCCGCTGTATTTTCGGCTAAACATTAAATCTGCTTGACGCCTTTACATGTTGCAACCGGCATTTCCGGTTCATATAACATAATTGCCGTTGCTTCCGTATAATAAAACCTCTACATAACGACGCTCACGCAGTTTTTCGTAATTTGAAACACATTGCCAGCATCTGCGGGTGCTTGTTTGAGATCGAAGATCGAGTTAGCACGGAGCAGGTGCGCATCAGGCATGTGTTTCAAATAGAAAAACAAGTGCGTCTCATGTAGAGATTTTATCAGGAGGAAGTAAGCGGCATATTCAGAATACAAAACCGGAAATGCACTTAGTACACATTAAAAGGGCTCCGGCATATATTCAAGGATTGATTCATTGAAAAACATGCGAAACCGGAGCCCCTATGTCAAACTATATTCTTTTTTCCTACTGCGGATGTCCTAACAAGGTATCCTTTTGTCTTAAATCGTAAACAAAATCCAACCAATGCTTTTTATAGGGCAAACGATTTTCATTTGTTAATTACTTGCTGATCGAATCTGTCTTGATGATGAACTTAACGCTGCCCTTCATATCATCTGAGATTCCACCGAAGGACTCGTAAGTTTCACCGGCCTTGATGACCTTATCACACTTCTCTGACAGAGAATCCAGATCATTTTCTGCATCATTTACTGCATCAACGATCTTATCTGTACCATCTGATAACTGCTTGCTGCCATCCTTTAAATCGCCACTTGCATCTGTAAGCTTTGTTGCGCCATCCTTTAATGTGCCTGCTCCTTCTTTCAGAGTATTTGCACCCTTGGACAAGCTTCCTGCACCACCATTTAACTTAACCATACCGGTATACAGATCCTTTGTTCCTGAATATACCTTCTGTAATCCGGAATTCAGTGTGGATGCTCCTGTTGCAAGCTTTCCTACACTTGTTTTTAAGGTTGTAAGCTGTGAACTGAAGGAGCTCAGCTTGCCAAGTACAAGATTTGCACCATATGAGATACCATCCTGATATGCTGTCGCATAACCTGACTTATAACCTTCTACATAAGCTGTACCATATGCTGACTGATAAGCTGTACCATATGCGCTACCATAGCCGGTTGTGAATGCATTTGTATAAGCTGTGCCGTATGCTGTACTATAACCTGATGTATAAGCTGTACCATAAGCTGTACCGTAACCTGACTTATAAGCTGCTCCGTATACATCACCATATGCAGTTGCAAATGCTCCCTGTAATGCAGCAAGTGTTGCATCATCCGGCTGAGAACCTGTCATCTGTGCATATGCAGATACAAATTTCTGGAAATAGGTTGCAAACTGACCGGATGCTTCGGATGCCACTGTTGATGTTGAAGGAGCTGCTGCCTGTGCTTCAGCTGCCACTGTAGAAGCAGATGGCGCTGCTGCCTGTGCCTCTTTTATAACCGCATCCTTAGATGGTGCTGCTGCCTGACCATTCTTCTGTGCCTCGGCAGAAACTGCATCCTTGTCAACGCTTGCTGCAATCTTATCTTTGTTTGCTGTCAGGTTATTTGTAATATTATTTGTGATCGTTGTCTTGATTGCTGATTTCTCTTTGTCACTTAATTCTGTCTTGGTTGGAAGGTTGATTCCTTTTACTGCCTTATTTAACTTTGCCAATCCATCACTGATCTGCTTTGATCCTGATAAAACACCATTATCACCTTCAAATGCTGCCTTTAATGTACCTGCACCTGTTGTAGCTGAGTCAACGCCCTGAGCCAATGTAAGAGATCCCTTGTAAAGATCATCTGCACCGGTCTTTACCCGTGAGATACCATCTGACATAGAAGACACACCATCTGTGTAGTCCTTGATTCCTGATACCAGAGAATTCATACCTTCACTGTATGTGTCGACCAGTTCGTTGATATCAGATTCAGCACCCTTCAGATCCTTGTTATCGCTGTCCTTGGATAAGAATCCGGTAGAAGCAACCGTCATTGTCATATCCAGAGAGAAATCTGTACAGTCTGCTGTAACCTCAAAGTAATCCGGAATCTCAACATCTAACTTCTGCAGATCCAGGCTGTCCTGAAGGCCGGGCATACCCATACCAACAACGATACTGTTGTTTCCATCATTTACAACCTGACCATTCTCAACCTTGATATTTGAGAATTTGTCATTTGATAAGATCATACCGGTTGCCATCAGGAAAGGAGTATATACATCTCCACTCTTTGAATTATTGACATATTCAAATCTCATCTTTACCTTGCCGCTCTTGCCTGCCAGCTGATCCGGTGTGATCTCCTGATCATCCAGATAATAAGTAACCTTAACTTCTACAGGAACCTGCTCCTCTGACTTGCCCTGATAATAAATGGAATTGCCATCTGCCTTCCATACAAGTTCTCCATTATTCTCTGTAAATGTCTCGTCGCCTTTTACATTCTCGATATCAGTCAGGTTACTGCTATCCTTAATGGTTGCCTCACCATCTGTGTTCTTTAACCACTCACTGACGATAACGTCCTGCTTATTACCTGCTGCATCAGCAATAACGTAAACGGTTTCATCTTTATCACTGTCTGTATTCTCGGAAAGTCCGATAGAATTCTCAAGTACATCTGACAATTCTTCATCGCTCTTACTCATGATCTCCGGGTTCTCTAATGTCTGTACATCTCCTGTTGCTGTACTGCCACAGCCTGTAACGGATAACATCATTGCACCACTCAGAGCGATCGCCATAAATCTTTTTCTTGCTTTCATATTTTTATAACTCATACTAATTACCTCCTAATTTACTACTGCCGGTCAGCAGGACCATTGGAATCATTATTTACATCTATATATTTATCATCGTCACTGTAACTGTCATCAAAATCATAGTTATCAAAGTTTCCGGATTTCTTCTTTGCAAATGGTCTGTCTTCATTCAGGAAATCATCATCTGCCGTTTTCTGTTCCGAAGCCGGATCAACATTTCCCGCTCCGGCATAAGCTGCTTTCTGTTTGCCGGTAATACCCTTGAATCCGATTGTTGTATGGATGATCAGCTTATCGAATAACATCAACGCTGCAGGAAGCAGGAAGATGACGACAAACATACTGATGATAGCTCCTCTTGCCATCAACGTACATAAAGAACTGATCATATCGATCTCGGAATAACAGCCAACACCGAAGGTTGCGGCAAAAAAGCTTAATGCACTTACGATAATGGAAATCATAGATGTCTGAAGTGCAACTGTAACTGCTTCTTTCTTAGCAAGGCCATTACTTCTCTCTCTCTTATATCTTGTTGTCATCAGGATCGCATAGTCAACGGTAGAACCAAGCTGGATCGTACCGATAACGATGGATGCGATGAATGGTAATGTTGTATTTGTAAATGCAGGAATACCCATATTGATAAAGATTGCAAATTCGATTACACATACCAGAATGATCGGAAGCGATACTGATTTGAATACGAATAAGATGATCAGCAGGATAACACCGATGGATACGGTACTTACTGTGTTAAAATCCTTATCTGTGATCTCGATCAGATCCTTTGTACAAGGAGCTTCACCGATCAGCATACCCTTACTGTCATATTTGTGAAGAATCGTATTGATCTCATCACACTGTGTATTTACTTCATCACTTGCTACTTTGTATTCTGACATGACTAACATCAGCTTCCATTCGCCATTGTCAAGCTTGGATTTCAAATCCTGTGGAATCATACTCTGTGGAATCATAGGACCAACTACAGATTCCAGACCAAGTACAGTCTTAACACCCTTGACATTCTTAATTTCTGAAATAACTTTATTAATACTCTTTTCATCCAGATTGCTGTCAAGCAGGATCATATGTGTAGAGTTCATATTGAATTCTTCTTCCAGCTTCTGGTTTGCCTGAATACTTGGAAGATCTTCCGGTAATGAGCTGTCGAGGTTATAGTAAACATCTGTATGTGTATAACCATATAACGCAGGAACCAGAAGGATCAGGAATAAGATATGGAAGATCCAGTACTTATTCACGATAAATTTGCTAAGCTTATCAAACTTAGGAAGTAAAGATCTGTGACAGGTCTTTTCAATCGGCTTATCAAAGATCAGGATCATGGATGGGAGTACGGTTACACAACAGATAACACCGATAACGACACCCTTTGCCATAACGATACCAAGGTCAAGGCCTAAGGTAAAGGTCATGAAGCACAGTGCAACGAAACCTGCTACTGTTGTGATCGAACTACCGATAACAGATGAGAAGGTGGAAGCAATTGCATCTGCCATAGCTTCTTTATTCTCTTTGCCATTTACTTTTTTCTCTTCCTGATAACTGTGCCACAGGAAGATCGAGTAGTCCATTGTTACACCCAACTGCAGGACTGCGGTAAGTGCCTGTGTTATGTAGGAGATCTCTCCTTTAAATACATTTGTTCCCAAGTTATATACAATCGCCATACCGATACTTAATAAGAAAAAGATCGGTACGAGGAAGGAATCCATAGTCAGTGATAATACGATCAGCGATAAGATAACTGCTATGGTTACATAGATTGGAACCTCTTTATCACACAGATCCTTGGTATCCGTTACAACAGCTGACATTCCGCTGATGAAACACTGCTTACTTGCAAGCTTTCTGATCTGAGTGATCGCTTCCATTGTCTCATCGGAAGACATTGTTGTTTTAAAGATAATTGCCATCATCGTGCAATCATCATTACGATATGCCTCTCTGATATCTTTCGGTAAAATCTCATCCGGAATAGCAATATCCATAATCGAGTCATACCAGATTACAGAATCAACATTGTCTACCTGTTCCATTTGTTTTTTTAATTTGACGACATCTTTATCGTCCATCCCTTCTACAAGGCACAGGGAGAAAGCACCCGTTCCGAAATCATCCGCCAGAATGTCCTGACCTTTCATGGTTTCGATATCCTTTGGTAAATATGAAAGTACATCATAGTTTACTCTGGTTTTCAAGAAACCAATCGCTGCCGGGATCAAAAGCAGGATACTGATAATTAAGATCGGTACACGAAGCTTTACGATCGCCTTTCCAAATTTGTTCATAGAATCAATCCTTTCGTTAATACAAAAAATGAACGGAAACCTTTTTCTTGCTTCCGTTCATAGAATATGATTATTTTGTTTGTTTGTAATTATACAAGATTTTAGGGTTGACAATTTTTTTGACATTTATCCGGAAATGTCAAAACGCATTCTAAAATAAGTATAAAAAAAGCCTGAACACCTGATAAATTCTATCATTTTCTGTACTGTCTGTTCACCAAGGTCTGTCCGGCTTCTGTTACTGTCTGTCATGATCGGATATATAGACTGCCTGCTTACACTTCTCAAGCATCTCCCTCATATAATCAGCCAGCTTCTCCGGTGCCATCTTCATACCACCCTTTGCCCATTCAACGATAATCCCACAGATCCCATATGCAAAGAACCGGGCAAATATGCCGCGTTCCTCGTTTTTCAGATGAGATTTCTCGTCTAACTTATCAATTGCCTCTTCAAAGGTCTGTTCTGCAACCTCAAGCATATACTGGATAATATAATCCTCTGCATGTTTGATCGTGTTAATATAGAACTTTTTCTCCTCCTGCATCTGTGTGAGGATCGCGCCTAATTTCTCATCCCAGTTCTCTAAGGATATCCCCTCCATATTAGGAGCAAATAATTCATTAAAATAGATCCAGACCAACAGTTCGTATTTGTCCTGAAAATGATAGTAAAATGTCTGTCTCTTGATTCCACATCGGTCTGCGATATCACTGATCGATATTTTGTCATATGGTTTCTCTTTTGTCAGTTCTTTTGCACTTAATGCAATCGCTTTCTTTGTAAGATTTGATTCCGGCATATTCGTATAACTCTTTCTATATAATAATATCCCCATATGTCTAAAATGCAGATTTTCTTCCGCACCTGAAACACATGGAGATAGTATAGCACATCTATTATAACTCGGGCAACATGTCTTTCATGCTGTTTAATCCGATCATCAAGGTTGATGTATTATGCAGAAGTGCAGATGTTGTCGGTGCGATCACACCCGCAACTCCAAGCACGATCAGCCCGGTATTAAACCCTACGATAAAACGATAATTTCTGTGAATCCGTTTCATAAGGAGATTTGCAAGTATCTTCAATGTCACAATCTCATCCAGACTGTCCGCATCGATTGTAATATCTGCGACCTCTCTGGCAATCTCCGCACCATCACTGATCGCGATGCCTGCATCTGCTGCTGAAAGTGCCGGCGAATCATTGATACCATCACCGATCATGATAACCTTTCTGCCTGCTGCCTTCTCTCGATCTACAAATGCAGCCTTATCCTCCGGCAGTACCTCTGAATAATATTCATCGACACCGACATGCTCTGCGATCGCCTTTGCAGTCCGTTCACAGTCACCGGTCATCATAACGACCTTGGAGATTCCAACCGACTTTAACCGTTCTACAATATCTGCAGATTCTTCCCTTAACGGATCCTCGATCAGGATTGCTGCCGCAAGCTCGTTATCGATTGCCAGATAGAGGTGGGAATATTCCGCCGGAAGATTCTCAAATACTTCTTCCATCCCCTCCGGTATCGTACATTTTTCGTCCTCAAATACAAAATGATAACTGCCGATGATCGCCTTGGAATCCCCAATTGTTGTCGAGATTCCATGCGCTACGATATATTTTACTTCTGAATGCATCTCTTCATGATCCAGATTTTTTCGTTTTGCCGCATCCACTACGGCTTTTGCCATAGAATGTGGAAAATGCTCTTCCAGACAGGCAGCAATACGAAGCAATTCGTCTTCACTTATTCCGTTAAAGGATACTACTCCCGCAACTGTAGGCTGTGCCTTTGTCAGCGTTCCGGTCTTATCAAATACGATCGTATCCGCTTCTGCTACCGCTTCCAGATACTTTCCGCCTTTAACTGTAATCTTACGGCTTCCTGCCTCACGGATCGCCGATAATACCGATACAGGCATAGCAAGCTTCAATGCACAGGAATAATCAACCATCAGGATCGCAAGTGCTTTTGTTACATTTCTTGTAAGCAGATAGGTAAGTATCGTACCACCTAAGCTGTACGGCACCAAACGATCTGCCAGATGCTCTGCCTTGCCTTCCAAATTGGATTTCAACTTTTCAGACTCATCGATCATCTGCGCAATCTTCTCATACCGGCTGGAACCGGATACCTCTTTTACTTCTATTATGAGAGAGCCTTCTTCTACCACTGTTCCGGCATATACCACGTTTCCTGCCGTACGTCTGACGGATACGGATTCTCCGGTAAGCGATGCCTGATTTACCATTGCTTCACCATCACAGACAGTTCCGTCAAACGGAATGATCGTTCCGACATTGACAACGACATGATCTCCTTTCGCGATCGTATCCGAATCAACCAATATCTCGTTATCCTCTGTCTTTAACCATACTTTTCCGACATTTAATGACATCGTACGTGCCAGATCATCGACCGACTTCTTATGTGTCCACTCCTCAAGCAGTTCACCGATTCCAAGCAGGAACATGATCGAACCGGCGGTCTTCATATCACCTCGTAAGACAGATACTCCGATGGATGTTGCATCCAGTACCGGAACTTCGATCTTGCCCTTTGTCAGCGTCTTAATACCTTTCCAGATATATTTAACAGACATCAGACCTGTGTAAGCTGCCGATATCGGGTATGGAAGAAACCATTTCCTTGCATAATGGAAGATGACCTTATCGATCAGCTTCTCCTGATACATCGCATTCGTCTCTCTGCCGCTTCGTTCCAGATAACCATTTGGGACTTTTACATCTTCATAATGAAATCTGCGAAGTCTGTCGATAATGATATCCGGATTTCCCGTATAACAGATCACTGCATCTGCCGTCCGGTCATACACCTTTGCCGAGCTGACCGGTTCAAATGACTCCAGATAATACAAGAGAATATCGGCTTCCTCATATGACATATGATTCTGACACATATGTACACGCAGTCTGCCCTTCATCTTATCTTTTATTATGAATTTCAATTCAGCTCATCCTCTTATCTGTTTTTTCTTATGCTTCTGTTTCTTCTGTACTCTCTGCCGCAGCTTCACATGCACACTCAGCAGTTTCTTCTGCTGTCTCAGCAGGAATATCTTCTACAACGACATCTTCTTCTGCTTCACGATCTGCATTGATCTGCTTTGCGCCCTGGTAAATGTCATCTACATTTTCCTGAATGGTTGTAGCTGTGTTCATAACACACTTCTTTGCACGAAGAGCCGCTGCTGTACAGTTTGTGTAAACCTTCTTTGCATCCTTGCTTGATAATACCTTGATACCTGCCGTACCAAACAATAAACCTGCTGCAAATATTCCAACTTTCTTAATATCCATGATAATTTACCTCCTGATTGTATTAATATATTTTGATGCACATTATAGCATCATTTCTTTTTTTTGCATGTCTTTTATCATTTTATTCACATATTTTTTACATCTGATCATTCGCAAACATGTACACTTGTTCTACTCGTGAACTATCATCTTATGTTGCCTGTAAAAGCTTCGATAAAACAGAAATCCTACTATAGTAGTGATTACCTCCGTAACCGGGAAAGTCAGCCAGAAATACACAAATCCGAATCTGGAAAACAGATATCCAAGCGGTACAAATAAGAACACAGTTCTCATAATGGTTAGAAACGAACTCTTAAAGGCTTCGCCGGTTGCCTGCAAAAAGACCGGATAAATCTGCGCACCTACCATCGGTATAAAACTGATCCCAATAAATCGGAATCCCTGTACTCCGATACGGATAACTTCGCTGTCCTTCGTAAATACAGACAGCATAGGGTCCGGAATAAATTCAAAGCATAACGTTCCGATGAACATCAATGCAATTCCCCATATAAATGCAACCGTCATCGTATGTTTACAACGATCAATACTCTTTGCCGCATAGTTATAGCTAATGATGGGTACAATGCAGGTCTGAAGAGCACCCAGTGGTATAAAGAAAAATGTCTGCCATTTGTAATACAATCCAAGTGCTGTCACTGCCTCATCGGAAAATCCTGCAAGGATCATATTCAATCCAAATATGTAAAATGTATACGTTGCCTGCATGATGATATTCGGAATTCCAAGAGCATAGATCCTGCGAATATCCTCGGGATATTTGCAAATAGACGGCGAACGGCGAAATCCCTTCTTCATAACAAGAAGTGCCGCAACAACCTGTCCTGTGATCGTTGCAAATGCAGCTCCTGCGATTCCAAGCTTTGGTATACCAAAAAGCCCAAAGATCAAAATCGGATCTAACACGATATTCGTGATAGCCCCTGCGATCTGCGCGATCATCGGCGTCTTCATATCTCCGTTTGCCTGAAGTACCTTTGTCCATATACTCTCTGTAAACAATCCAATACTGCCTACGCACACAATCCTTCCGTATGTAATTACATCAGCAATTACTGTATCCGAGTTTGTCTGCAACCGTGCATATGCAGGCATCAGCAGATAACAGCTTACTGCAAATAAGATCCACATAATGATCGCCAGACTAAAGCCGATGCCTGCTACCTCATCTGCCTTCTTATACCTCTTTATTCCCAGAAAATGTGCAATATTTGTATTGATACCAACGCCTGTTCCAACTGCCAGTGCGATCATCAGAAGCTGAACAGGATAAATGATCGATAACGCCGTCAGACCGCTCTCTGAGTATTTCCCGACAAATAAACTGTCTACTATATTATAAAGAGCCTGTATCAACTGCGCCAGCATGACAGGCGGTGCGATCTTAAAAAAAATCTTATTGATCTTTTCTGTGCCGTAAAAACTACTGTTTGTTTCCATTTTGTTTCCCCTGAATTTATTCCTTCACCTGTAATTTTTCTTCATCTTTTAATTCATGATAAAATGCATCCAATATACCCACATAATTTTTATTCCATGGCTTTTGTTTGCCACAGTAATGCAGGATTACTGCATTCTCGCGTACCCATGTTCTATCTATCTTCTCATGGTTCGGTTCCATATTATAAAATGCTATCATTCTGTCACTTAAATTATACCGCATGGTATCGATCAAACCGATATGTGTACCGTACAGTGCAGCAATGATATCCTGATCCGGTAAAGTCAATGTCTTTCTGTGTTCTTCCACAAATGTTCCCACTTCGTGAAAATCCTGTTTTTTTCTCAAAACATCCAGATTCATTAATATTACGCCCGTATTGATATATGGAACCTTTTCCTCTATTCCCAGTCTTAACCGGTTCATCTTATTTAAGAACTTTCTGATATGTGTACAAGCTAAAAAATAGTTATCTTCAAAATCCATCTCATACAGTTCCTTCAATGAACGAATGACAATTATATCCGCATCAAGGTACAGGATCCGATCCAATGTCTCCGGTAATAATGCAGATGCATATATTCTGTAATATATCTCCATCGGATAATGGTCTGTCTCCGGAAAATTCATATCTTTACGATACTTCATATCGATGAAATGAAATGTTACGGAATTCCCCTCTATATCTTTGTCATATCGTTCCAACTGTTTCTGATCATTCAGATCAAGATCAGAATGAATCACATATATATCATACCCACCTTCTGATGGGAAACGGATAATTGATCGTACACAATCATCCAGATGTTCCATAAAGCCCTTATTAATCGTAAATAATAAATTCATTTCATATACCTCATCCCATGATATTTTACTTCCGGCTTTTTACAATTTACTACTCTGAATATCTCCGGTCAATCCATAATTTCTGAATCGCGTGCAATAATTCTGTACCTTTATTTAAAATCAGATTAAGGCACACCAAAACTGCCGGCAGATAAAAATCTGCCGGCAGCCGTCTATTTCAGATCCCCAAACCTCAAACTTCTTTGGAATCCTTCCATGCCGCATTTACGCTTCATGAATTTATTTTGTTTTTACTGTCATCGCATTGCTCCAGTCTGAACAGATTTTTGTTGTCTTTCCATTCTTCTTCACATTCTTATAAGTACAGATCCGCACATAGTACTGTTTCTTTGTACTTAACTTTGTAATCTGTTTACTCTTTGCCTTATTGGAAGATACTGTTGTCAGGATCGAGCCTTTAAATGACTTATTGGTAGAACACTGAATGATATAGCCACTGGTGTTCTTCGTCTGCTGCTTCCAGTTGACCGTAACCTTTGCCTTTCCTGCCTTTACGGATTTGACCGTTGTTCCGGCAGGTGCGATACGAAATGTCCATGTCTTCTTGCCACTATATTTCTTACCCTTTAACTGAACCGTGACTTTATAGCTTCCGATCGATTTCCTTCCACTTGCATAGGTCACTGTATAGTCCGTACCGTTTTTCAGTTTTTTACCCTTGCTGTCCTTTACCGTGACAGTTGGCTTCTTCGCTTTCTTATCATATGTATAAATGCTCTTGCTAAGCTTTACACTGCTGATCTTATTGATCTTCTTTGTAGATAAAGTCTCGCCACAGGACTTGCATTTCGTTACAAGCTTTCCATCAGCACTAAAGGTTGCTTTCTTCTTTACACTCTGAGCCTGCTCCTTATGCTTGCATCCTGTCGTTTTCTTTGCTGTCAGATGATAGGATGTTCCTGATACATATATGTTCACATATCCCTTGATCGGCTCTCTTACATAGGATGCTGTATATCCGCTTCCCTCTTTGCCGAGATTATACCATTCATCCTGTGTAAGAATTACATTGTCGGAAGAAGGCTGACCGATATACCAGTCTGCTGCTTCTCCGTTTGAATCAGTGATCGATCCTATGCTGATCAGGTCACTTTTTACATAAGATATCACACCATTCTTAATATCAAGCTCAAATATGCATTTCTTACCGGTCTTATCTTCGATGTATTCCTGCTCACCTGAGGATTTACTCTTATAGGTATATGCTGATATCTCCTCCAAGGTTTTGTAATAGCCCATGTTCGATGGGTTAAATGCGGAATATCCATGTTCGATCTCATGTGCATAATAGAGATTCAAAGATTTGCAGTAGATCAGTTTATAGATATAATAGCTGGTATCATACATGTCTATCGCATATTTAGAATTCGCATCTCCATCCTTCATGTACACCTCAAATACAGAAGGCTCATCACTCAGACATACAACATGATGCATAATATACCGGTCTGTATATGCCGCCTCCGTCTTTAAAGTTTTGTCTGTGTCTGCATCGACACAGTTTTTATATTTCTCTGATATCGAGTTTACATAAAACGGCATCTTATCCGTTCCGGCGTAGACATCTACAACTGCCTTTCCGCTTACCTTGAGAACGGCTTTTGTACCCTCCGGCTGCATGGTAATTCCACAATTTTTTTCCTTGTTCTTATTAATCGTCAGAGTACCATCACCAAGAATCTCAACAGATCCGCCATAACCATAGCCCCATACAATAAGACTCTTGATCTGGTTATCACCCACCAGCTTGATCTTGAAGTCATCCCCCATCTCATTTGCCTCGATTGACATCATTGGGTGTTTATAATTCGTAAGCGTTAAGGTATTCGTCTTCTTATCATAAACTGCCCCTTTTACAGTCTCTGCTTTTTGTGAACCTGTAACATATACAAAATGATTTGTATTCGTTCCGCCCCGATCATAAATATTGATATACGCTGCACTATACTCTCCTGTATTTGGTCCATTTGCTGCCTGTGCTGTCATCACGCATCCAACCCACATGCACAAAACCGCCAGCATCAGAGATACCTTTTTGAAATGTTTCATACCCATTTCCTCCTTTCATGGTTATACTATGCCATGAAGTATATCTGATAAACTGGCGATTTATAAGTTTACATTTGTTCTTTTTTATATTTTTACCGCAATATCGTCACATAAATCCACTCAAAAGCAAGTTTTTATTAACAGGACTCACATCTTCCAGGATTGATCATCATATAGGCTTGAATCCAGTCCTATTCCAATCGTCAGACGCATTTATACCTTTATCGGTTTCTCCACGCATAATAGAACTGGATCAAGCCGATCCTTGACCTTGTATCTGTCTTTTCATTCAGCGATGAGATATGTTTATAGAGCGCAGTCCTTGAAATATACAGCTTTCCTGCAATATCCTGCACACTTTCATCCGATTCCAGAAGTTCTCTTAACACTTCCTGCTCTCTGTCTGTCAGACGATATTTCTCTGCAAATCGGGCAAAATAATCAACAGCGTCTGTACCGTCCGACCCTTTTATCACATTTTCCGATTCAATGTCGTGTTTTCCTGAAACCGAATCAAATACAGAACCCGTTGTTGCAGATGCAACTTCCACCGTAAGCCCATCCATATCTTCCTTACGTTCAAATCGTTCCTCTATGATATTCACGCGAAGCTGACTACTGTAAATGAACATCGCTATACTGATCATCACAAATAAAATAAGGATCACGATACTCGCAAAAAGCATCGGAGATAATCCCTCGCCGCTTACATTTTCATCTGCATTTACCGACATGGCATACGGCAGCATGGTTGAGATAAAGCCGACGATACCGGCTCCGATATTGTTAATAGCTCTGCCGAATCCTGCCCATAATGCAGGGACTCGCGTATAATAAGATACTTCCATAAAACCGGTTGTGAAGAACACAACGAAAAATCCTGCTGCCGGATAGAACACAAGCAGTCCCGCAAGGATCGAGCCACCTATACCGATCAATAAGATACAGAGCACGGATAAGACCGTCACACAGTACATGACCAGACTCATATATCTGCGTTTCTTCAGATCAAATAAAATTCCCGCAAGGATTCCACTTAAAGCCAGCAGAAGCCTCGGCCATTCACCTACATCGATCGCACCCTTTGCATGATAGTAAGTAACAATGTTATCCAGAGCCGCAAATATGAATGTCATTAAAAGGACACAACAAACCAGTGCTCCACAGGTAAGTCCCGGATGGATCGAAGCATTATTCTGCACTTCCGCCTCATCCTCTATCTTAAAACAATCCACAAGTATTACAAAGATCACAACAAATATCAGTAGCATAGATACCTGAATCCGATTGTCTGTGATCAGATTATTATTTACAAACTGAAGCAACAGACCTGCCGCATAAGCGGTTCCAACCATCAATGCCATATGATTGCTGTTTTTCAGGATATTCGCTGCCTGATCATGCACCTTACTGCCATACATACCCGCAAACAAAAAGAACACGCAACCCCAGATCAACAAACTCCGTTCCGATCTGTTACCTGTCATCATCCAAATACTTAACATACAGATCACTCCTAAAATAATCTGCATGACCATTCCTTGTCGGTTTTCCTGATAGTGTTTCAAAATCGGATAGACCAGAAATCCTGCTACACTGACTGTAAGAATAATGCTCTGTGCCCATACGACTCGACCTGCAGGTACCAGTTCCGCCATCCGATCATCAAAGAAATATTCCGTTCCCAGAAATAAAAAATTAAAAACTGCCAGTCCTGTTATGGCCAATATATAATTTCTGTATTTTCCCTTTTGATTCTTCTGCCCGGACATATATACTTCCCCATTATCTTTATAATTGTCTCATTTGTTCCCTGTCTTCCAATATTCACCCAGCGTAAACTATTCTGTTAATGAACTACGCCCTGTCCTCAAGGTCAAATGTAATTTTTGTCAAATATGTCTCTTTGTTTTCTTTTTGCAACCGTTCCGTCAGCTCCCGCACGATATTCTTTTCCTGCCCCTGCCATTCCGATGGAACAACCATATCAAAAACAAGTTCTTTCTTTCCCTCATGAGTGTGTACGCGGAAATCATGGATTGTTATTTCTGTATCTATTTGCTGCAGGATAGTAAGTACCTGATGGTGTATCTGATCAAGCTCTGCATCATCTGTGATAACCGGATCGTAATGAATGACCATATGCACACCAAATCGGTTCAGGCATTCCCGTTCGATGCGGTCAATCTCATCATGACACACCATTGGATCGATCTTCTTATCGATCTCTACATGAATACTTGCATACTGTCTGCCCGGACCATAATCATGTACCAACAGGTCATGGCAGCCAAGTACCAACGGACAGCTACTTATATATCCAATAAGCTGTTCCCGCAAACCGGTATTTGCACCTTCTCCAAGAAGCGGAGAGATTGTATCCTTTGCAAGCGAAATTCCACTTACAATGATAAAAACAGATACCAGCCCACCCATAAGGCCATCTATTTTCCATCCGCTGATATGTTCTACAACTGTTGCGGCAAGAACCGCAGCTGTTGTCAGCACATCATTTCTGCTGTCTGCGGCTGCAGCAAATAAGGTATTTGACTGAATCTTATCTCCCATCTTACGATAAAAGAACATCATCCAGAGTTTTACCAGGATCGAACCGATCAGCACAATGATCATCAGCATGGAAAATTCGATCGATGCCGGATGGATCAGCTTGAGTACCGATGTCTTTGCCAATTCAAATCCGATCACAAGGATCATAGCAGCCACAACCAGACTTGCCAGATATTCAAATCTCGCATGTCCGTATGGATGTTCTTTGTCTGCCGGCTTCTCTGCCAGCTTAAATCCGAGTAATGTTACAATGGAGCTTGCTGCATCCGACAGATTGTTCAATCCATCTGCAGTAATTGATGTAGATGCGGCCAACTTTCCGATCACAAGCTTGCTGCCTGCCAACAGCAGGTTACACAATACCCCTATGAAACCGGTCATCTTACCGACCGCTGCCCTTTTCTTAGAATCCTGATTTTCTTGTGCCATAATAGTTACCTCCGCATATATAAGATAACTTTATGCAACGCAATTAATAATCTTTCCATCAGATCAATAGAATTATCTCTGACCGGCTGTAGCCGGAATAATAAAAAACCTGCGGAACAAATAGTAACTACTGTCCCGCAGATCATAAATTCATTCTTTATCTGCTGCCACCCTGTGTGGCCCGGCCCTGTGGTCATCCCACCGCCTGCTCAGTTTGTACTGTAGATTGATATGCAGTGCAAAAAGTATTGATACATTATAGCATGCGGTTACCCATACATCAAGTGCCGGTTTCTGATATTTTGAAAGATGATATTTTGAAGGATCTGCCACCGGAAATCTGCTTCCGACGGCTTATCCTTATTTGTACTCTGTATTACTTGGATGCGGCAGGATTTAACTTCTTGGTCTTGATCTCATCCTGAAGCATTGCAAGAAATTCATCCATAGGAACAGTTGTTGTCTTCTGCTCACCATGAAGTCTGTAGCTGACAGTCTTATCATTTACCTCATTCTTACCAAGGATGATCAGATACGGAACCTTCTCAACCTGAGCAGCTCTTACACGATAGCCAAGCTTCTCTGCACGTTCATCGATCTCGACACGGATGTTGTTATCATCTAAGAAATCATACAGCTCATGTGCATATGCATTTAATTCCTCATCTTCATTCTTTACAGGAAGGATTCTGGCCTGTACCGGTGCTAACCAAAGTGGCAGATTTCCCTTTGTCTCCTCCAGAATGTATGCCATGAAACGATCTAAGGAACCAAGGATTGCTCTGTGAAGAACGACAGGAGTCTTCTTTGTACCATCCTTATCAATATATGTCAGGTTGAATTTTGCAGGAAGACAGAAGTCAAGCTGGCATGTAGATAATGTATATTCATTTCCGATCGCCGGCTTAACATTTACATCAAGCTTTGGACCATAGAATGCTGCTTCACCGATCTCTTCTGTGTATTCGATACCGATATCATCCAATACTTTACGGAGTGCGTCCTCCGCTGTATTCCACATCTCATCGTCATCATGATATTTCACCTTATCCTCAGGATCTCTTAAGGACAGAACACAACGATAATCTGTGATATTGAAATCCTTATAGGTGTCGAAGATCAAGTCAACAACCTGCTTGAATTCAGATTCGATCTGCTCCGGTGTTACAAACAGATGGGCATCGTTCTGACAAAAATGTCTGCCTCTCTCGATTCCCTTTAAAGTACCACTGGCTTCGAAACGGAAATCATGTGCAATCTCGCCAATACGGATCGGAAGATCTTTATAGGAATGCATTTTGTTTGCATAGATCATCATATGATGCGGGCAGTTCATTGGACGAAGCACGAAAGACTCACCCTCAACTTCCATTGCAGGGAACATATTGTCTTTGTAATGATCCCAGTGACCGGATGTCTTGTAAAGATTTACCGTACCAACACAAGGAGTCATAACATGACGGTAGCCAAGCTTTCTTTCCTTGTTCTTGATATAATTTTCAAGCTCCTGCCATACGATATAACCCTTTGGAAGGAACATAGGAAGTCCACGTCCAACCAGATCATCTGACATGAACAGATTCATCTCTTTACCGATCTTTCTGTGGTCACGGTCTTTTGCTTCCTCTAATAACTTCAGATGTTCTTCCAGTTCTTCTGCTGTAGGGAAGCATACACCATAGATTCTCTGCATTACATGGTTCTTGGCATCACCCTTCCAGTATACACCGGAATATTTTACTAACTTGAAGTTCTTGCATAATTTTGTGTTATCAACGTGTGGTCCGCGACAGAGATCTGTGAAATCTCCCTGATCGTAAACTGTAATATTTCCATCCTCTAAGCCTTCGATCAGATCCAGCTTGTAGAAATCATCCTTGAACATTTCAAGTGCTTCTGCCTTTGTAACCTCACGTCTGTAAATCTTCTTGCTCTCTTTACAGATCTTCTTCATTTCTTTTTCGATAGCTGCGATCACATCATCGTTTACAACATCATCGCCAAGGTCGATATCATAATAGAAACCTTCTTTTACAACCGGTCCAACCCAGAACTTTGCATGTGGATACAAATGCTTTACGGCCTGTGCCATAACATGGGCGCAGGAATGATTGAGCGTATTTAATCTCTCGTCTGCTTTAAAATCTACCATTTTCTTATTTCCTTTCTTTTACCTGAACTGACATCCCACCCAATGGTACAATGTCCGATAATTATTTGTACAGGAATCCTTCTGTTTCTTTGTCTATTGCACAAAAAACGCCCCTGTACAGACGTTTTTTCATCTATACAAGGGGCGATTATAATTCTTATATCGCGGTTCCACCCTTTTTATTTCCTGTGGAAATATCTCATTCATGATGATAACGGAATCACCGGACCGGATTAGGGCCGCTCAGAGCTGGTCTTCCTGAATGACTCCTCTAAGATACTTCCACCAAATGTATCTCTCTCTGTAGATTCTTCGTTCAGTACTGTTCTCATCAACACGTTATTCAAAGTATATTTCAACTGTTCCGCACTGTCAAGTAGCTTTTTCCGGTTTTATTATCATTTTTTTCTTATTGAATGATCTAAAGATTTTCCGTTAATACCTAAGACTATGGTCTCTGTCCAAGTCCGCCTTCCAGAGTGATCGTCTCTCCTGTCATATATTTGAAATCAGGGGATGCAAGCTGTACACATACACGTCCGATCTCAAGCTCTGAATCACCGAAATGACCCATCGGAGGTGTATGAACATTCTTGTCAAATGCATCCGGATATGCATTCTTGAACTGTTCTAACTGTGCTGTCCATGCAAGCGGGCAGATGATATTTACATTTACGCCATCCTTTGCCCATTCTGTTGCTGCAACTCTTGTAAGTCCACGAATTCCTTCTTTTGCTGCTGCATACGCACACTGTCCAAAGTTACCGAACAGTCCTGCACCGGATGCAAAGTTGATAACGGATCCCTTGCTCTCTTTCAGATATGGATAGCACGCTTTCATATAATAGAAGGTTGCATACAGTCCGGAATATAATGCCAGATTAAACTGATCTGTTGTATGGTCAGCAAGCGGAACACCGGATGCCGATGCCTGTGCATTATTAACCAATACGTCGATACTGCCAAATGTATCGATCGTCTGCTTTACAACATTTGCAACAACTGCCTCATTATCCGCACCGGCAGATACATCTGCTGCAACAGCCAGAACCTTTATACCATATAAGCGTTCCAGTTCTTCCTTTGCATCTTCCAACTTCTTCACATTTCGTCCTGTGATCACGACATTTGCGCCTTCTTTTGCATATGCTGTAGCGATACCGTAACCGATCGAACCACATCTGCCATCACTTAATACGGCACGTCCTCCACCTGTGACAATAACTGTTTTACCTGTTAAAAATCCCATTTTCTGTTTTCTCCTTATATTATTTGAAATCCGATACCTTCAGACTGCTTTCCGGCCTTATACAAATGTCCCAGTCCGTTTGTATCATATATAATGCTCATTATCTTCTATATCTTTCGATCATATCCTCCCACTGACAGCCTGCTTTCAAATGCACTCTGTTCTAATGGTTTATCATACAGATAGCCCTGTGCATGGTTACAGCCAAGTTCCAGAAGAAATCTTGCCTGCTCCTCCGTCTCAACTCCCTCGGTTATGACATTCAGATTCAACTGTCTTGCCATCTGAATGATACTCTTAATAATGATCTGATCCTGTGTTGAAAATGCCTCATGATTGATAAATGACCGATCGATCTTAATCTCGTTTACCGGGAAATCCCGAAGAACACTCAAGGTCGAACAGCCTGTACCAAAGTCATCAATTGATGTCGCAATACCTGCTTCTGACATATTCTTGATAAAGTCATACAGATCCTTCTGTTCACTCGCTTCTGTCGTCTCTGTTACTTCTATGATGATATACTTTGGATCAATATCATACTCTTTTATGATCCTTATAATTCGTTCCGCCAACATCCGTGGATCATGCCCAACCCCGGAAATATCATTTCTCGATATATTCACAGATATCGGAACAAGCTTATACCCTTTCTCAATCCATTCATTTATAGCCTCACAGACCCGCTTCAGAATATACAGATCCAGATGAATGATAAATCCATTCCTCTCCATGGTCGGAATAAACCGAAATGGTTGTATCACTTCTCCGTTATGAATCCATCTTGCAAGTGCCTCTGTACCTACGATCTGACCTGTCCGGATATCAACCTTCGGCTGATAATACACCTGAAATTCCCGTTTCTCCAACGCCTCAGGAAGCATCTGTTCCATCCGCTGAACATCTACTGTTTCTTCCAGCATCTTGTCCGTTAAAAACGCATACGGAAGCTTGTGCTGTCTGGCATAACTGACGGCAATCGACAAACCATTCATAATATTTCCGGGATCTCTGTCCTTTGCCGTTATCTCATAGGCACCTGCCGCTGCCGCTATATATACCGGAACGACCCGTCCCATATACTTTGCTGTTACCTCAACCTTTTCCAGAAGATGAAGGAACTCTGCCGTTCTGCTTTTCTTGACCAGCGCCATGAAATTATCTCCGCCCAGATGCGCCAGTGTCTCGTCCTCTGCCAGCCATTTTCTGACAGCGACTGCATAACGCTTGATCATCAGATCACCTTCTGCACCACCATACTTATAGCTGAGCAGTCCAAAGCTTTTCAGGTTAAAATAAAAGCCGTTGTACTGACAGATCGTCTGATCCTGCAAATGCTGCTGTATGATCCTGACAAAGCCTGCACTGTTAGGGAGCATCGTGATCAGATTACAATACGAATATTCTCTTGTCTTACGGATCAGTCTGGATCTCGTCACATGAAGATATAAAACCTCAAGGAGAAGAGCTATATCTTCTTTTTCTTCCTCGCTCCATTCTACATTTTCATATGGGAATGCCGTAAGCTCACAATATCCGTTTTCTACCGCTTGAAATGTCTTCTGATATTTGCCTTTCTCGGAATACAAGCCATCCCCGGCATAGAATACATCATGACGATCTTCATCCTGTACAGATTTGATATTTGCCTCAATGTGCAAATGTCCCGCTACCCTGCCGATCTTAAGCCGCTCAGCCAGAGGTTCGATCGCCTTTTTGAATCCATCAAATGTATTCTCAAACTGTAGTAATTCCTGTACATACAGTTCTATATCTTTTTTCTTAATTCTCTCTCTGATATCATCCACTGTCACGGGTGATCCTCCCTCTCATCTTTACTACTCTATACACCACAAAACTATTATTTTACATACAAACAATCATGTGTTTATTATAACATGCTTTTCACTTTTATGGGAAAAAAGATAGTTTTTTGATAGATTTTGAACAGGTTGGAAATCACATGACAGGCGTTATTTCTTATATGACAAATATACAGGTGTTACAATTACCACCATGAAAATAGAATACCTGTAAGCGGTGACAACACGATCATGATCATGGAAAATGTAAAAGATTCCATAGAGATCAATGTTGCCCTCTGTTCCGAAGGGAACATATTCTGAAGTATCGTATTTGTTCTTACCTGTAATGCATCATCACTAAATGCCGCAATAAATCCACCTAATGTCATAATCACATAATTACCAGAATGTTCCACTGCTATACCAAGAAGAACAAGGAATCCGGTTAATACAAATACTGTTCTGTACCGTAAACGATCACACAACAGAATCACCCTTGCTCCAAGGATTCCTCCAAGTTCCATAATAAAGAGTGCCATTCCAAGCAAGGCATTTGGGATTCCACTCTCCGGCAGCTTAGCCTGTAAGAAAAATAACAGTAAAATATCCCCTGCTCCTACCAGCGAATTTACCAACATCAAAACTATTGCTCTCCTTGCATCCTTTAGAAACTGAATACTTTCCCACCAGCAGTCAACCAATGCACGGACAATTGTATTTGCCTTATGATCCCTGTGTTCTCTATGTTCCCATATTCTATTTAAAACAAATATCTGAACCAGACACATTAAAATATCCGTTCCATATGCGGCTCTATAACCAATGTATAACGCAAATCCTGCACACAAAGTTGATATTCCATTACACAAACGGTATATACTCAACTGATCTGATTCATATTTTGCATAATAGGATTCTTCTCCATAGATTTTTAAAGAATCATATGCTAAAGCATCTCCCGATCCTGATGAAAAATTGTAACTCATCGCATGAAGTGCAATAGACAGACATATCGTAAACAAATTCCCTGATGCGATCATAACAACATTTGCAATCATTCGTAAAATACTGCTCACAATCAACATATTTTTTCTTCCAAATACATCCGCAAATATTCCTGACGGTATCTCAAAAATAATGCTGGTTACATGAAAGACCGTTTCCACAAAACCTATTTCGACCAAACTATATCCTCTGGCAGCCAATATTGCCACCCAAGCCCCTGTTAAAGATAAATTTCCAAGGACGGATGATGTGTATAAATATCCTATTTGTTTTCTAATTGTGTTCATAAAAAAATCTCCTTATCTATTTTTCTTAAATGGATAAGGAGATAGTGTACTTTTTTATTACGTTTTATATCATTGTTCTGATATATGACTTGTTCTAAAAAAAGGCGCACTATCCCCGTAAGGAACACATGTATAACCTTTTTTCAGTTGTAGATTTGTCATTTTCCAGAACATAATCTTAATCCTTTCAATATCAACTCATAGAATTGTACGATTAGGATAGCATATCCTGCCTTCATTTGCAAGGGTATAAAAACTCACTTTATTCGCAGCATTACCGAAAACTGCTTATCTTTTACCTCTGCTGAAACCACATGCCCCAGCTTATCGGCCAGGCATTTTACAACATATAAACCAAGTCCTGCGCCTTCCTCCCGGCGGGAATTGCCACGGTAGAAGGCGTCAAATACATGGTCGATATCGATCTCATTGTCAGCCTCTATGTCATTCGTGAATGTAATGGATACTCCGTCCGCATCCTGTTGTAAGCAGACGCTGATTCTGGTATCCGCATATTTTCTGGCATTAGAAAAGAAATTTGTAAATATCCGGTTCAGCACTTTCTCGTTGCTCTGAACCCAGACTACACTTTCCGGTATGTCAAATGCTGCCTGAATCCCGGACTCCTGAATCCATTCATACTGCTCCAGCACAAGTGCTGTCAAAGTTCTTGCCACATCTATATTCCTGATGTCAATGGCTTCATCCTTTGCCTCTGCATAAGATACCTCAAAAAATGCATCCGACAACACACGGAGATACTCTGTCTTTGCGATCGCGATATCCAGATATTCCATATCCCGGTCGTCTATGCGTCCACCTTTTTTCATCAACTGCAGATATCCTTTTACTGCTGTAAGGGGTGTTCTGAAATCATGAGAAATGCCTGCGATCACATTTTTCAGTCTGGTTCTGTCCTGCTCCAGCGCACGGTTTCTCTCCTTGATCTGATCCGAATAATCATTTAACGCTTTTGCAAGAGCTACGATGTCACGATCAAAATATTCCACATGGATCTCCTGATCCACTCCTCCATGCAAGCGTTTCTGAAGCTTGGCTGCAAATATCCGCATCTGTCTTTTATATTGTATCAAACGTATAAAAAGGACTGCTGCCAGTAAAAGCAACAGTCCTGAAATTATGATATACCATTTATCCATGTATACAAATTCTCCTCAGGCTATCAAAGATCCAACACCCTAATTGAACCATCTTTTCTTATAGCTATTATATGATAACACATATGATTTCTATGTATTCCCGGTCGTCATATTTCTTTATCTTTGTCCGGTTTCCGCCATATATTCACAGATGAGATGATTGATCTCTCTGTCATCTTCAATCACAAGTAGCTTTGGCATATTGTTTCTCCATAAATCGTTAGTTTTTACATCTAAGCTCTACGCACACAACCTCCGGATAATTGAACAGGCGAACCGGAATTATGCTGTTGCCAAGTCCCCTGCTGACTATCATTTCTGTATCTGCGCGGTTATATTTTCCTGATGTGTATTCCGGTAAAAATCCCTGATCGGGTGCAACGATTCCCCCGACAAATGGAAGTCTGATCTGTCCTCCATGTGCATGTCCGGTCAAGACAAGATCAGCTTCGGCATTTGCATAGTTCTGAAGGTACTGTGGCTCATGTGCAAGTACGATGGATAATTCATTTTTCTGCTCCTGAAGCAGATTCTTTAATGTCTCATCACTTAAGTGCTGATCATCTAACCCTACTAACAGGAAAGAGGAATCCCCTTTCTCAATACGGACGGCTTCATCATCCAGATCATATGCTCCGGCAGCAAGAATCCCCTGCATCATCTGTTCATTTTCCGATGGATCAAGCCAATATTCATGGTTACCGGTCACATAATATACCGGTGCGACCTTCACTGCTTCTTCTACAAATGCTGCCGCATGTTCCACATTTGTATGATTGGAGTCCACCAGATCCCCGGTAATAACGATGATATCCGGCGAACAGCTTCGTATGGTTTCTAACAGCTTCTTATTCTCTTTTCCAAATGCAGCATTGTGCAGATCCGATATCTGTACGATCCGGTATCCATCGAGATCCGCACCAAGCTTTTCTGATTCATATGTATATGTAGTGATTACCAGATGCTTATTCTGATACAGACAAAACGGAATCAAAATAATGATTATAAGCATCAGAATCAGGATCTTTTTGTGTGGTATTTTTTTCATTTTCATCTATTCACGGTCACAAATAACCGCTCCCATCTTTTATCTATCGTCTTTACCCTGCGATACTTCCTGCCTGTAATATTTTGATACAAAAAATAACGCACGACAAATCTTATTCCTCTTATAGGATATAAAATCATTTGTCGTGCGTCAAATAAATAATTATGAATATGATGACAAGAACTGCTTCGTACGTTCCTGTTCCGGATTGTCAAATACCTCTTCCGGTCTGCCCTGCTCAAGTATATATCCATCATCCATGAATATAACCTGACTTGCCACGTCTCTTGCAAATGCCATCTCATGAGTGACAATTATCATCGTTGTCTTTTTCTCTGCAAGATTTCTGAGAACCTTCAGCACTTCGCCGGTAAGCTCAGGATCAAGAGCTGATGTCGGCTCATCAAAACACAAGATATCCGGTTGCATAGCAAGTGCTCTTGCGATCGCAACTCGCTGACACTGACCGCCTGATAACTGATGTGGATAATTGTTCATCCGGTCTCCCAGTCCCATCTGGCGCAGAAGATCTTCGCCCTGTACTCTTATCTCATCCAGTATGTTCTTTTTATTTGCCTTATAGTCCGGTCTTTCCTTTGCCAGAAGCTCTCTTGCCAGCATAACATTCTGAAGTGCTGTATACTGTGGGAACAGATTAAATGACTGAAACACCAGTCCAAAGTGCAACCGCTTCTTCCGAACCTCTGACTCCTTAAGTGTCTCCGGCTTATCCGTATCGAGAAGGATCTCATTATTTACACGGATAATTCCGTTATCCGGCATTTCAAGGAAATTCAGGCAGCGAAGCAATGTAGTTTTACCGCTTCCTGATGATCCTATGATCGACAGAACCTCTCCCTGCTCTAATGAGAAGCTGATATCCTTAAGTACATCGGTCTTACCAAACTTCTTTTTTATATGTTCAACCTCTAATATCGCCATACAGCTCCTCCTCTATCTGAAGAAATCCAGTTTCTTCTCTAATTTTCCAAGTAAAACAGTAAGTACACCATTCCAGATCAGATAATAGAATGCGCAGAAGAACAATGGCCATATCGCACCTGAGATTCCCTGTGAACCTTTCATGAACGCCTGTCCTGCCCAGATAATCTCCTGCAACGCAATGATACGTGCAAGTGATGTATCCTTAACCAGCGTAATGATCTCGTTGGACATTGCAGGTACGATCTTCTTTATCATCTGAAGAAGCTTAACCTTGAAGAATATCTGTCTTGGAGTCATACCAAGCACCAGACCTGCTTCCTCCTGTCCAACAGGAATTCCCTGAATTCCTCCACGATATATCTCTGAAAAATAGCAGGCATAATTCACGATAAACGATACCGATGCTGCCACAAATCTTCCGCCTTCGCCACCACCCCAAATCGGGTTATGGAATACAAGTCCCGGAAAATAATAGATAATAAGCATCTGGATCATCAGAGGTGTGCCTCGAACGATCCACACGATAAATTTCATAAGATAGCTGAGTGGCTTAAACTTTGACATAGAGCCAAATGCTATCAAAAGTCCCAGTGGAAATGCACCAAGCAAGGTCACAAAGAACAATTTTAAAGTTTGAATAAATCCTGTATTAAGCGCCCCAAGTACAATTGGGAGCTGTTCAAAAAACAAATCCATAATAATTTTCTCTCTAAGTAATAATCAAAATAACCGTCTTATAGTCTGTTAATTACTCTGTAAGTGCTGCCTGTACCTTGTACTTCTCTGCACATTTCTCCATAGATCCATCAGCCTTGCTGTCTTTGAAAAACTTGTTAAGCTCTGCTGCAAGATCAGAATCTTTTCTGAAACCTACACCATATTCCTCGCTGTTAAGGCCTACTGTATATGTAAGATTTGCATAGCCTGTGCCTTCTCCTACCATAGCTGCTGCCATAAGGGAATCGATAATTGCTGCATCAGATGTTCCTGCTGCAACTTCCATAAGTGCATCTGACTGTGCCTTAACTGCTGTATAATTAAGTCCAAGTTCCTTTGCCTGGTCTTCTCCGGCACTTCCTGCTTCTACAGCAAATGTAAGTTCCTTAATGCTGTCTACTGTCTGGTACTGATCTGCCTTGTCCTGTGGCACGATTACTACCTGTGCATTGTTGCAGTATGCATCAGAACATGCCATTGAGCTTGTAACCTCGTCTGTAAGTGTCATACCGTTCCATACACAGTCGATTGTCTTACCATCAAGCTCCATAATCTTGTTGTCCCAGTCTATCTCTACGAATTCTGCTTTCACGCCGATGCTCTCAGCAAATGCGGATGCCATGTCTGCATCAAATCCAATCCAGTTACCTGAGTCGTCTTTGTAATCCATTGGTGCGAAATCTGTAACACCAACAACAAAAGTTCCCTTTTCCTTTACGTATTCCAGATCACTCTTTGAGTCATTTGATGAATCTTTCTTTCCACAGCCAACCATAGAAAGTCCCATTACTGCTACTAAAACCAGTGCTACTAACTTTTTCATGATTATTTCCTCCTGAATATAATTAAAAAGATATATGCCTGCCCCTTCCTGGCGCAACACGATAACATAGTAACAGTTTATCACAATAAAGTCAAACGTAATCTTATGGTTTTTATGAATTTGTATTTTCCAAGAACTACAGCCAGTTAAGCCTGTTTTCAAATTTTACTTTGCGGTCTCCTGATTCTATAACTCCTATCTCATAGCAATCATAAAACCGACTGACATGATGCATTACTGCTGCCTTATCTTTTTGATTCGTCACAATATTAAAGCCTACACCACAATTAAACGTCCGCAGCATTTCTTCGTCACTGATATTCCCATTATTTCTGATATACTTAAATATGTCTAATATCTTTATTTTCGGCAGATCGATCTTTGCACTCAGTCCCTCCGGAATTATCCTGCACAGATTTCCTTCTATACCACCGCCAGTGATATGCGCCATGCCATGTATAACATCTTTATCAAATAAATCTTTGATTGATCTGTAGTATGGTGTATGTGGTTTCATAATCTGCTCTATAAAGGTTAAACCATCTATCTTATCCAGTTTTATCTGCGGCATTTTGTCCATCAATAACCGTACTAACGAATATCCATTTGTATGTAAGCCATTTGATGCAATTGCCAGAACTGCATCACCCTCTTTGATCTGGGAACCATCGATTACCTTTGATCGTTCAACAATTCCAGCAATACTTGAAGTAAGTACATATACGCCCGGGTCAACAACCAATGGCTGAATAGAAGTTTCCCCACCTACCAGAGAACATTCATTTTCTTTACATGCATCTGAAACACCCTTAACCAATGTCTTTATTGTATCCGCTTCCGCATTTCCACAAACAATCGTGTCAAGTACTGCCAACGGTTTTGCACCCATAACCACAATATCATTTACTAAGTGATTGACCATATCATGGCAAATAGATTCTGAATATCCATACTCTATCGCGAGTTTTTGTTTTGATCCGGGTTCTTCAGATTTTAATACCAGAACCGGATTTTCAATCTCCTGAAATTTTATATCATATAAAGAAGCAAATGGTCCCAGACCATTTAAAACGCGGTCATCCTTTGTATCCAAATGTTTTGCCATCTCTCTTTTAATGGTATCAGTATAGGTTATATCAATTCCCGCCTTACTGTAAGATAACCCTTCCGCATCTCTTTCACTCCCTGCCAGGATTTCATCAACAGACACATCCAACACAATTGCCAAATCTCTTAATATCTCAATATTGGGATAAGTTGTTCCATTTTCCCATTTTGAAATTGCCTGAAAAGAAACCTTTAGCTTATCCGCCAACTGCTGTTGCGTCATACCAAGACTCTTTCGTTTTCCCATTATAAAATTTCCAACTTTAATACTGTCAAGCATATAAATACCTCCGTTTTTATTTTATAATAGTTTACTTTGCAAGTACAAAACAATAACCGCAAAAGTGAGTTTCATGCAGGGATTCAACCATGCGTTGAAAATGCTTACAATTTTATAGAATCTGAGAAATAAAAAAATCCCATAGATACTGGATTTTTCCAATATCCATGGGACAAAAATCGTGTTTTGAATTATCGCTTGCTGAACTGTGGAGCACGACGAGCTGCCTTTAAGCCGTACTTCTTTCTTTCCTTCATACGAGGATCTCTTGTAAGGTATCCGGCCTTCTTGAGGATTGGTCTGTATTCTTCTGAATCAGCCTCAAGTAATGCTCTTGAAATACCATGTCTGATAGCACCGGCCTGACCTGTGAAGCCGCCGCCCTTTACGTTAACCATAACGTCGAACTTACCATCTGTACCTGTAGCAACTAATGGCTGCTTAACGATAACTTTCAGTGTATCAAGTCCGAAGTACTCGTCCATATCTTTCTTGTTGATTGTGATCTTACCAGTACCTGGAGCGATATAAACTCTGGCGATACTGCTTTTTCTTCTTCCTGTTCCATAGAACTTAGTTGTTTTAGCCATTGATGATATCCTCCTTCTTAGTACTTAATCTCTAAAACTTCTGGCTTCTGAGCCTGCTGCTTATGATCAGGTCCAGCGTATACATAAAGCTTTGTAATCATGTCTCTTCCAAGTGGTCCCTTTGGAAGCATTCCCTTAACTGCTAAACGGATAACATCCTCTGGCTTCTTAGCCATCTTCTCTTTTAATGTAGTCTCTTTCATTCCGCCTACATAATCTGAGTGGTTGTAGTAGATCTTCTGATCCATCTTCTTACCAGTAACCTTGATCTTGTCTGCGTTTACTACTATTACATAATCACCTGTATCGATATGTGGTGTAAATGTTGGCTTATTCTTTCCTCTTAAAATGCTTGCTATCTCTGATGATAAGCGTCCTAAAGTATGTCCTGTAGCGTCAACTACATACCACTTTCTTTCTATTGTTGATGGGCTTGCCATAAAGCTCTTCATCGTGGTACCTCCTAAATTATTTTCTAAAATATTAATATGGTATATCCTCAAATACGTTGTTTACCGGGGCATTGGTTCACACCGTATCTTTAAACTTCACACATTTGGACATTATACAATACTCATCCGTGTGTGTCAATAAACTTTCTTTATTTTTTCAGGCGTTTTTCTTTATTTTTCAGCATTCATCTACCATTTCGCATTCAAATATGCTATCTGCGTCTGACCGCAAATCTTCCGTTCAGACCCCGGCGGTATTTCATCATGAGAATTCTTTTGACAGATGCATTGATCCGTTTTTTCGATATCCGCTTTGTCTTGTAAGCCCGAAGCAATGCCTGATATGTTTCTCTGTAATGCTCCGTGCAGAGAAGATCGTCTCCTGCCTGAACTGCTCTGACAGCACTCTCACCCTCACTTCCGGTAAAGCTCCGTACTCCTGCCATCGACAACGAATCCGTAACGATCACACCTTTAAATCCCATTGTATTTCTAATGTATTTGTTTACCTTCGGTGATATAGATGCCGGATTTTTAGAATCAAAACAATGTACAATATTATGGCTTACCATGATCATATCGCATCCCGACCGGATTCCCGCCTGAAATGGCTTCAGATCACGTTTTTTAAAACTGTTATAACTTCGGTAATCATGAATCAGGTTTGTATGCGTATCTCCATTATTTCCATAGCCCGGAAAATGTTTTAATGAGCTGATCATATCCTCCTGTTTCATGTTATTCACCACAAGATTAATATATCTGGAAGTATCCGCTGCATTTGTAGAAAAACTTCTATTGTAAATAAAGTTACTTGAATCATATGCAACATCGGCAACCGGTGCAAGATTTGTATTGATTCCAAGCTTTTTCAGAAATTTTGCTTTATTCTTCGTGTCTTTTACAATGCCATTCCATCCACCTGCGGAAAATACCGCTCTCGGTGATGCATATGACGTGGATCGGAACTGGCGATATCTGGATGCCCTTACAACAGTTCCGCCTTCTTCATCCACTGCAATCAACATCGGAATCTTTGACGCCTTTTGAATTCCATAAATTCTGTTTCGTAATGTATCAGGAGTACTGTTTGCAAAATCTTCCCCAAACAAAACATATCCGCCAAACTGATATTGCTTCTGGATATTAACTGCATTTTTAGCAGGAACCTTCACAAGGATCATCTGGGCTATCTTCTCCTCCCAGCTCATTTTCTTCATCCTGTCAGCTACACGTTGTTCTATATATTTGTCATTATCTTCATAATATCTGGCATGTACATCTGTGCCTGTGTCCGTACATATAATAGTCAGACATAAAAGCACACTCATACATATACAAACGATTCTTTTATTCATATCGGATCTCCACCAGTGTCAAGCCTTTCGCAACTGCGGTCGGTCCTGCCTTGCTCCGGTCTCTCGCTTCCAGGATCTCCTTCACCCGTTCAGGCTCCATCAGTCCGGTTCCGACCTGCATCAGAGTTCCTGCAATGATCCTTACCATATTATATAAGAAACCATTTCCCGTGATCCTGATATGAACCATGTCATCCTCTTTCGTCACATTTACCGCATAGATCGTCCGAACCGTCGTCTGCACCTGTGCACCTGCCGAACAGAAGCTCTTAAAATCATGCTCACCAACCAGATACGCCGCCGCCTGATTCATCCGCTCTATATCCATCGGATAATAGCAAAATGCCGCATATAACCGTTTTGACGGCATTTCAAACCGCCGGTTCAATATATTATATTCATAGGTTTTTACTGTATCTGCATATCTCGGATGAAAGTCTGCATCCACCTCGCAGGATTCCTGAATCCGGATATCGTCCGGAAGCCGCTGATTTAACGCAAAGGAAAACTTATCCCCCGGTATCCGGGATTCAGTGTCAAATACTGCCACATTTCCACAGGCATGTACGCCTGCATCCGTCCTGCTGGCTCCGATCACCTTGATATCTTCCTGCACCAGTTCGCTGATCGTCCGGTTCAGCACTTCCTCTATCGTTATTCCATTGTCCTGTACCTGCCAGCCATGATAATTTGTACCATCATAGGCTACCACCAATTTTACTCGTTTCATTTTCCCGGTTCCCTGTTATAAATATATCTTCATCAAGATTAATCCTACCACATAAACCACCAGCAGACCATATGCAAATGCATCTTTTTTACTATATCTCAACGGTTTCATGCTAGTACGGCATTCACTTCCGTGATAACATCTGGCGTCCATCGCATATGCCAGATCGGTTGCACGTCGGATCGCAGATGCAAATAACGGAATAAATATCTGGGTATAGCTTCGTATCCGTTTGAAAACATTTCCATTTTCAAAATCTGCTCCACGCGAAAGCTGCGCTTTCATAATTTTGTCCAATTCTTCCATCAGAATCGGAATAAAACGAAGCGTAATTGAAAGCATCAAGGCCATATCTGATACCGGAACACGGAAGATCTTCAGGAATCCAAACAGCTTCTCCAAACCTGCTGTAAGTGCCAGCGGAAGTGTTGTATATGTCATGATCGATGAGCCAATAATCAGATATACGAAACGAAATACTACAATTCCGGTCGTCTTTAAGCTGCCGGTCGTGATATGAAATCTCCAGATGCTGACCAGAACCCTTCCATCACCATTAAACAGACTGAAAAATGCTGTAAATAATATAAACGCCCAGACAACCTTAAGTCCCCGGCAGATAAAAGATAACGGGACACGGCTTAATGCTACATACACAATAAGAAATGCTGTTGCAGCAAGAAAAGTCCACAAATCCCTGCACCAGAAGATCGTAACCGCATATACGATCGTGAGCACCAGTTTTGTTCTGGCATCCAGCTCGTGAATCGGTGATCTGGTATTATAATATTGTCCGATCGTAATGTCTCTTACCATGCTTCTTTCCTCTATATTATCTGATAACTATCCACTTTCTCATGCTGTGTTCATGTTTTTGAAATGTCACCATCAATCTCTATAGCTTCATTAATTTTATATCTCTTCTTATATATTCTTTAGCCCACTAAGTTCCTCAATCACGCCCGCCATGCTTCTTGCTGTGAGTCTTATCTCCGGCAGTAATGCCTCCCTGAACACCGCCATTTCCGGCATCTCTAAGCCAAGTTTTTCTACAATCTCCGGCGTTCCAAATGCCTGCTCTACTGCTCCATCATAGACCAGCTTTCCCTGTCCCATAACCAGTATACGATCTGCAATCTCATACACATCCTTCATGTCGTGTGATACAAAGATTACAGTTATATTCCGTTCTTCATGTAATCTGCGGATCAGTGCAAATAATTCCCGTTTGGATTTCGGATCCATGCCGGCAACCGGCTCATCGAGAATAAGAATCTCCGGCTTATATGCAAGGATTCCTGCAAGTGCTACACGCTTCTTCTGTCCGCCTGAAAGGTCAAACGGAGAATATTCAAAATATTCCTCTGATATATTCACAAGTGCCAATGCTTCCCTTGCCGCCTGTTCTGCTTCTGCTTTCGACATCCCGAAGTTCAATGCGCCATACATTACATCCGCTAACACCGTACTTTCAAATAACTGATACTCCGGATACTGAAACACAAATCCAATCTTCTTCCGCAATTCTTTCAGATTCTTCGTCTTTCCTACATCAATTCCATCAACCTTAAGTGTTCCCCCCATCGGACGGTAAATACCGTTTAGCATATATAACAGCGTACTTTTCCCGGAACCGGTCTGTCCTGCCACCGCAAGGATCTCTCCTTTTCTGATCTGAAATGACACCTGATTTACCGCAGGAACCAGTACCGCACCATCCTTATAAGAATACTCCAGATTATCAGCCTCGACCAAGATATCTTTTTTTATCCCGGCATCCAATAACATACCATTGTGTTCTTCTCTATCCATGTTATTTCTATTATCAAGGATATCCTCATGTATTCCATCCTCATTTTTACTTGATGGTATATCTTTCTGCGCCGAATTAAAATGTTCTGCTGCTTCTTGTCTGTTTACAAAAGATTTTTCATCACGCAAACATGCCTTTATCCTGTCCGCAGCATCCTTTACCGACAAGAGCCCCTCTTTTCTATCAACCAACGCACTTTTTGCGTCTTCATCCAAATTTTTGACAAATGTCTTATCATCGGAATAATCTACTTTCAACTCATGCAACAGCTTATATGGCAATAAACTGTCAAGACCAAGCTGCTCTAACTTCTCTACCTGTGGATAAATCTCATATGGTGCGCCAATCAACTCTACATTTCCATCATCCATTACATAGATCTGATCTGCCCGAACCGTTTCCTCCATCCGATGTGTGATCATAATGATCGCAATGCCAAACTCCCGGTTCAAATGATATAAGGTATCAAGTATCTGTCTACTTCCCACAGGATCGAGCATGGCAGTTGCTTCATCCATAACGATACATTCCGGTGACATGGCCATCACAGATGCGATTGCCAGTCTTTGCTTCTGTCCACCGCTTAGATGTGATACATTTCGTTCCAGATATGCCTCCATCCCTGTCAATCGAAGTACTTCGTTGATTCGCTCCCATATCTCCTCTGCTTCAAAGCCCAGATTTTCCAAACCAAATCCTACATCTTCCGCAACCGTATTTCCTACCATTTGGTTGTCCGGATTCTGAAAGATCATCCCGACTGCACGACGGATGGCCAGCAGATCATCTTCCCGGCTCGTATCTAATACATCAGCATCTCCCTGTATCCATACCGTTCCCTGATTTGGTGCATATAAGCCATTCAGGTGTCTGGCAAATGTTGACTTTCCCGAACCGTTACGTCCAAGAACGGCAATGATCTGTCCCTTATGGGCAACAAAATCCATATCCTTCACAGCCCATTTTTCACCTGTAACATTTCCATCCTTGTCCTTGATATTAAATTTATGTCCAAGCTTTTTCACCTGAATAAAACTCATGTACACGCTCCTATGTTTCTAAACAAATACGATAATTCCATCGAATCAACATCTTTGCAAATATAAAGTCTGCATCTTAGTATAATAAAAAAGCTGCCAAATACACATACATGTACCTGACAGCCCTTATGTTTATAATTATACTAACTCAAGAATAACTTCCATTGCAGCATCGCCCTTACGCTGACCGATCTTGATGATTCTTGTGTAACCACCCTTACGTCCTGCGTACTTTGTACCGTACTCATCGAATAACTTGCTTGTTAAATCAACTTTCTTTGTACCGGCTTTCTTTCCGGCAGCATCTGTAGGAACTTCAACAACCGGATATAATACCTTAAGCATTTCTCTTCTTGCATGAAGTCTTGAAGGCTGATCCTTCTTGATGGTCTTTTCTACTTCATCATATACAGTAACTTTCTTACCATCAACAACTTCCTTCACTCTCTTACCATCTTTATCTTTCTTAGCAACCTTAGCGGTAACGGTAACTTCATCATAGTTATCCTTTTCCTTAACTGCTAATGTGATAAGCTTCTCTGCAATCTTAACAACTTCCTTAGCTCTAGCTTCTGTTGTTCTGATCTTACCATGGTATAATAACTGTGTTACCTGGTTACGAAGTAATGCATTTCTCTGTGCGCTTGCTTTTCCAAGTTTTCTATACATTGCCATTTTTATTTATCCTCCTTACCCTTGCGGGTCTTCACTGTGCTTACTATTATTCGGCTTGAGTGGTAAAAAGTATTATTCCTCACTGTCATTCAGTGATAAGCCTAATTCTTTCAGCTTAGCTAATACTTCATCTAATGACTTACGACCGAGGTTACGAACTTTCATCATATCCTCCGGGGTCTTATTGATCAATTCTTCAACTGTATTGATACCGGCTCTCTTTAAGCAGTTGTATGAACGAACTGATAATTCAAGCTCATCAATATTCATTTCCAGAACCTTTTCCTTCTCATCTGTTACGCTCTCAACCATTACATCAACGGATTTTGCGTTCTCAGACAGATCAACGAACAGGTTCAAATGTTCTACAAGGACTCTTGCAGCGAGGCTGACAGCCTCATCCGGTGCGATAGCACCATTTGTAAATACATCAAGTGTCAGCTTATCATAATCTGTAACCTGACCAACACGAGTATTCTGAACTGTAAGATTAACTCTCTCAACCGGTGTATATATAGAATCAATAGCGATGACATCAATCGGTGCATCTGCTTCTTTATTCTTATCAGAACCAACGTAGCCTCTGCCGTTGCCGATGGTGAGTTCCATCTCAAGTCTTGCATCCGGGCCACTAAGATTTGCAATTACAAGATCAGGATTGATGATCTCGATATCGCCGTCTACATGAATATCAGATGCTCTGACAACACAGTCACCAGCTACATCGATATAAGCCTGCTTCGGCTCATTTGTTAATGAATTGTTCTTTATTACTAAAGACTTGATATTCATAACGATCTCAGTTACATCTTCCTTTACTCCGGGAATAGAACTGAACTCATGTAAAACACCTTTAATCTTAACGTGTGTTACTGCTGTACCAGGTAATGAAGAAAGCATAATTCTTCTTAATGAATTACCAAGGGTTGTACCATAGCCTCTCTCTAAAGGCTCTACTACAAACTTACCATACTTGTTATCATCTGAAATCTCAACTATCTCAATTTTTGGTTTCTCAAACTCAAACATTTAAGCCCCTCCTTTATGGGTAATTAACTGGTATACTCCAACTTTGCAAATATCATAAATATATTCTGCATCCAGACATCCACACGGGTAAATCCCGGATGGATGTACGGATGATCATATTTATTCTTATTACTTGGAATATAACTCGACAATAAGGGTCTCGTTTACAGGAACATCGATCTGCTCTCTGTTTGGCTTCTCAACTACTTCTCCACAAAGGTTTTCTCTGTCAGCGGTTAACCAACCTGGAACTAAATGTCCTTCTGTTGCAGCAATGATATCCTTATATCTCTGTAAGGATTTGCTCTTCTCTCTGATCTCGATCTTGTCTCCGGCCTTTACCTGGTATGAAGGAATGTTAACACTCTTTCCATTAACAAGTACATGCTTGTGATCTACAATCTGTCTTGCTTCTCTTCTTGTTCTTGCAAAACCTAATCTGAAGATAACATTATCAAGTCTTAACTCAAGTAATGTCATAAGGTTAGGACCTGTTAAGCCCTTCTGCTGCTCTGCCTTAGCGTAAAGGTTACGGAAAGGCTTCTCTAATACACCGTAAATGAACTTAGCCTTCTGCTTTTCACGAAGCTGTAAACCATACTCACTTACTTTTCTGTTTGCTCTTGTTGATTTTCTATTTGATTTCTTGTCAATTCCGAGATACATTGGCTCCATGCCTAAAGATCTGCATCTCTTAAGAACTGGGGTTCTATCTACTGCCATCTTACTCTGTACCTCCTAATTAGACTCTTCTTCTCTTTGGTGGACGACAACCATTATGTGGAACTGGTGTAACGTCTTTGATACTTACAACATCGATACCGCAAGCTGCGAGAGCACGGATAGCTGCTTCTCTACCTGAGCCTGGGCCTTTTACCATAACATCAACAGTCTTTAATCCGTAAGGAGCAGCAGCCTTTGCAGCTGTCTCAGCAGCCATCTGAGCAGCATATGGTGTTGACTTCTTAGAACCCTTGAATCCTAAACCGCCAGCACTTGCCCATGAAAGTGCATTACCTTCAGCGTCTGTTAATGTAACGATTGTATTATTGAAAGATGACTGAATATGAGCCTGTCCGTGCTGAACACTCTTTCTGACACGCTTCTTAGCCACTTTTTTAGTAACTTGCTTAGCCATTAACTCTTAAACCTCCTATGGTTTTCCAAATTTATACAAATGTACTTTATCTTCTGCCCGGTGCAGAAGATCTCTTATCTTCTACTATATATAAGAACAAATGAAAACAGTATTATTTCTTCTTGTTTGCTACTGTCTTCTTAGGTCCCTTACGTGTTCTTGCGTTTGTCTTTGTCTTCTGTCCACGAACAGGAAGTCCCTGTCTATGACGCTTACCACGGTAGCATGCAATTTCCTGTAAACGCTTGATGTTAAGCGCTACTTCTCTACGTAAATCTCCTTCAACAGTCTGTGTTGCATTGATTACTTCGCTGATTCTTCTTACTTCATCATCAGTCAAATCATTACAACGTGTGTCAGGATTAACATTTGCTTCCTTAAGGATACGCTGTGAAGATGCCAAACCTATACCATATACATAAGTAAGACCAATCTCAACACGCTTGTCTCTTGGTAAATCAACACCTGAAATACGAGCCATTCTAATTAACCTCCGTAAAAATTCTTCTGTCCGGCATATCGGATCTCGACATATCTCAACATGAAAATGCTGAGGTGAAATGCATATGTTTCCATCTCGCTGCCTATTTTTTTATTTTTACTAGCATATAATGATTATGCTACAGCCGCTTTTAAAATTTACAACACATCCGTGTGTGTTGATACATAAAAAACAAGATATCATATGGATGGGCTATCATCCGGATACCCAGTTTCTTTTTTTGATTAACCCTGACGCTGTTTGTGCTTTGGATTCTCGCAGATAACTCTAACGATTCCCTTTCTCTTGATAACTTTGCACTTATCGCACATAGGTTTTACTGATGCTCTAACCTTCATTAGAAAATCTCCTTTCAAAAAAAGTCCGCTACAAATAGGCATTCTATCATTTTTCACAATAGAATGCAAGTCCCATTTTCTGTTTTTTTCATATTAATGGGTTTATTATGATAAATCACATCCCATAAAGGGAATATCTTTGCAGGATGTTCATTACATACCTCTTTATATAGAAGAATTTATTTATCTCTCCAAACAATTCTTCCCTTTGTCAGGTCGTATGGTGATAATTCAATTGTTACCTTATCACCCGGAAGGATCTTGATATAATTCATTCTGAGCTTACCACTAATGTGTGCTAAAACCTTATGACCATTCTCGATCTCTACTTGAAACATTGCATTTGGTAACTTCTCGATTACTGTTCCTTCTACTTCAATTACGTCTGCCTTTGACATTTTTAATCCTCCTTAAAATCCTTGAGATTTTGAATCCATTTTTTATTTCTATAATTCCAATCCTTCTGCCTGCGACAAGATGATCGGTCTGTCCTCTGTAATAAGGATCGTATTCTCATAGTGTGCTGCATTGGACCCGTCCACGGTTACAACCGTCCAGTCATCATCCAGCCAGTCTACTTCATAATCACCTGCTGTTATCATCGGTTCGATTGCAATCGTCATTCCCGGTTTCAGCTTCGGTCCTTTTTTGATTGTTTCAAAATTCGGTATTTCCGGATCCTCGTGAAGATTTGCTCCAACACCATGTCCAACCAGGTCTTCTACGATTCCATATCCAAATTTTAAAACATACCGCTCTACAGCCCTTCCGATATCTCGAATATGATTTCCCGGAACAGCAACCTTCATTGCTTCGAAAAAGCTCTGCTTAGTTACTGCAATCAGATGCTCATTTTCCGGTGAAATCTTTCCTACTCCGTAAGTTCTTGCTGCATCGGAGTGATATCCTTTATAGATAACTCCTGCATCAAGACTTACTATGTCGCCCTCTTTCAGAAATCTTGTCTTTGATGGTATACCATGAACAACTTCTTCATTCACTGATACACAGATAGATGCCGGATAACCATTATAATTCAGAAAAGAAGGAATACAGCCATAACTTCTGATCACTTCTTCACCAAGTTTATCAATTGCATAGGTTGTGATTCCCGGTTTGATCGCCTTCTTCAGCTCCTCATGTGTGAGAGCAAGAATTCTGCCGGCTTCTTTCATCAATTCAATTTCTCTCTCAGATTTTATAGATATTGCCATTTTATTCACCTAAAATCTTAACGATTGCTGCAAATACATCATTCATATCCATTGTTCCGTCAACTTCTTTTAAGATACCCTTCTTAGCATAGAAATCGATCAATGGCTGTGTCTGCTCATGATATACTTTCAGTCTGTTTAATACTGTTTCCGGCTGATCATCATCTCTTAAGATAAGATCGGATGAACATACATCACATTTGCCTTCTACTTTTGTAGGGTTATATACAATATGATATGTTGCACCACAGCCAACACATGCACGTCTTCCGGACATTCTGCGAACGATGTTCTCATCCGGTACTTCTACATTGATAGCATAGTCTACAGAATCACCGATTGCTGATAATGCTTTGTCAAGTGCCTCTGCCTGTGGAATTGTTCTTGGGAATCCATCAAGGATATATCCCTTTGCGCAGTCGTCTGCTTTGAATCTGTCGATTACAAGATCTACAACTAATTCATCCGGAACAAGAAGTCCCTTATCCATATATTCTTTTGCC